>JABIAA010000018.1 GCA_018656485.1 bacterium
ACTTCGTCCACGTCTCCGAGATTGCACACGCAAACTTACTCCTCGCAACCCTTCCACACAAAGCAGAAATTTTTAACATCGGCTCCGGCGAAAGCATCACCCTTCTAGATCTCGTCGAACGCCTAGAAAAAGAAACCGGACATGCACACACAAAAATTTTGTTTGAGCCTGCGCGTGCCGGTGACATTGTCCACTCCGCAGCAGACTGTTCGAAATATCAATCAATTAAAACTCAGCACGAGGAATAACGAATGGTCTCAGCAACCGATGTCGTTATTGCAACGCAAATTATAACCGAAACCTTACCCATCAGCAGCTCATCCCATGTGTGGCTCGCGCAAAACATTTGGGAACTTTTTCATAGCGTCACACTTACTCCACCATCAGAATTTTTTATGGACCTGCTAAATATCCCGACAATTCTTGTGATCACCTTTTTTTTCCGGCGCCCCGTGTTCAAAGTTTTTTCTCGGGTTTTTAAGCTTGCCAGGAAACTCCGATTTTCTCGCGAAGAGTGGCACTGGGCAAGCTTGTGGATGAAAATCGTCGGCTATGTAATCGTTGCAAATCTCGTCACACTCGCAATGTACTTCACCTTCAAGCATTTCGGTGGAAACATTTACACAGCCTCGTCGACTACAGCCGTCCCAAGAATTTTTGGATGGACAATCACGGGACTTCTTCTGCTCTCGCTATGGCTCATTCGAAACAACTACAAACAAACTGAATTCTCGTCAACAAAAGCTGTGCTTGTCGGACTGGCGCAGGGAATATGCCTGCTCCCAGGGATCTCACGACTCGGAACAACCTTCGTTGCGTCCCGCTGGCTGGGGCTTTCGCCGCGACGGGCGATAGAATATTCTTTGCTTCTCCAAGGTGGCCTTCTCATCGGAAATCTTTTGAAGGGACTCCGCCCGGAGACCCTCGCGGCTGAAGCCAGCAAATTCGCCTCGTGGCATACTTTCATAATCATGGCCCTAGCGACCGCCATCTCATATGCCGGATTGCGGCTTGTCGTAAAATTGGCAATCGCTCGCAAGTTGTGGCCCGCGGGCTTCTATCTCATTTTACCAATTGTGGTGACCGTTCTGTTCTCAATTTTTTGATTTCGCTTATCCACCGGCATTTTTGTAGAGAATCATTCCTGAGATTATTTCGAGGGTACTTCCAGGCATCATGTCAATTTCTAAATCATCGGCCTCGGTTCCATTGCCGAAGATAATGGCCTCTGATCTTGTTGAGCCCGCAGCTGTCATGTAACTCTTGCCATCGATCTTGAATGTTCCCTTTGTTAACGCAACACCGGTCTCAGTCGTTTTGAATGTGCAACCGTTAAGTGCAAGCGATGAGGTATCGTCCGTCATCGCAATGAGACTGTTGTAGCCGCCACCTGGTGAGTAGCTGAACGTGGAGTTGTTTTCGAAAACCATCGATGAGTGCGACTGAATTGTCGTTCCCATTTTTGTTTCATAAGAAAAAGTATGCGGACCGTGAATTTTAAAATCATTGGTGACGGACATCTGCCCGCTAACAAAGCGAAAATCATCATCAAGCTTAAGTGTTACGTTATCAAAATTAAAAGTTGATGTGTTGTCTTGGCACCGAAGGCGCTGCCCTTGCACTCCAGTCAGAGTCAAATCTTTGAACTCCATTGATGCACCAGACAATGAACAAATCTCGAACGGATCATTGAGAGCAATGGAGCAGCCACGACCATTGAGTGTTCCACTTCCAATAAAAGTTAGACCCATCGAAAGATCCATATCATTGCCAAGTTCAACAATGCAGTCGTCACCAAAGAAAATTCCAGACGAAGCACCGAGGCTTAGAACGGAATCTTCAAAATTTCTCAGCACAACATTTTGGAAAGTTACCGTAACACCTGCGTCAATTGTCAGTTCGGTCGACGAACCTCGTGCAAACTCGATAGTGTGCCCACCCCCAGAGATTATCGAGTTCGCGGTAAATTGTATTTCGTGATTTGATGAAAGCCACATGTCGTAAGACAAAGTTGCATTTGAATCATAGATGTAGTTGTGGGGACCGTGGTCAATCGAATCCAAAAAACTACGATGTTTTGTTGATGCTGCATCAAGTGCCACCACTGCATTACTGGTTGTTACAACCAAGTCGTGATCTGAAACTTCACACAAGCGACCATCATTTAAAAAAACCAAATTAAACGTATTGTCTTCTGAAGGAGTTATCCCACCGGTCGTATATCCAAGACGGTCATACCAAAGAGTTTCTCCATCAACACTAAGTGTTGCTTCCTGAGAAAAAGTTATCGCGTGGTTTCTAATCAAAAATCTTGTTGTTCCTTCGACATAAATTCCGCCGGTTGTTAATGAATAGTCATTATCAAATTCAAGGCACGTGCTCGTCAGTTCTAATTCTGCAGTTTCGTCTACAAAAACAAAATTGCCAGTGTGTAGCCCCTTGACTTTAACGTCGGTCAAATGAAGTGTCGCGCCTGAGTTTATCCATAGATTTCCACCGCCAGACAAATCGAGAATATTTCCATTCCCATTGAGGTTACTTTCACCACCAAATGTCCAAGTGCTCGTCAAATCTGTCCGGCTATTCAAAACAATATCACCAGCTGCATCCCAGAAGATTGTTCCGGTGTAGGTGAAATCCCTACCACCAAAGTGTAACCGACGTCCATTTAAGCGAACTGTTCCCGAACCAGTAAATTCCGTGTCGTCTCCAAGGTGTAGATCCTCAATAAGATTTATGGAGCCACCATTGAGTTCAATGTTTTGGTTTAGCGTAGCCGCAATCGCGATGTTGACCGCAGAATTTTCGCAGGACAATGTTATTGGTTTTGTGAACTGTGACATTCCACAAATTAAGCCACTTTCACAATCAATGTAAACACCAGCAACATCGCCTCCAATACCTGTGTTTAAATCTGAGCCACCGTCAAGTTTTATCTCTGCATCTTGTTTTGGATTATACCTTGGCTCTTTCGATTCTCCATCATAATGCCAATGTGCTCCGTACTCGGAATGCGGTCCATGCCATTGGCCTTGACTGCTGTTGCCACTCATGCCCCCACCGTTCATGCCACCACCACTTCCACCGCCTTGCGGACCACCTTGTCCTGGTGGATACGACGGATACTGTGGATATCCCGATGGAGATGGTGGATAAGCCGGCGGATAAGGATATGAAGGATAAACAGGAGGCGTTGGATAAGGTGGATAATGATAGTGAAAATGTTCATGATAATGCTCATGCTCATGAACTTCTTGCGGATCTTCGTCTTTTTTCTTTTTATCTTTTTTATTATCACGCTTATCTTTTTTGCTGTCTTTTTTTTTGTCTTTATTCTTCTTTTTGTTATCGTCGCGTGGACCCTTATGCTCGAATTCCAATTGTGTAGAAACCTTTTGCGGACGATAGTCTCCAGAAATTTTTAAAGTTTTTGATTTCGATTTAAAAGTTGCATCGCGCCCAACAAACTCGGCGTCACCGGTAATATTTGCCTCTTCAACCCCATCCATATTTCCGCCAACATTTTTAAGAGGCTTGTTCAGTTTTAAACCAGCACCGTCGGCAAGTTTAAATGTACTATTGGAATCAAAAAAATTTATTGATGACTTTTTTGCCTCGAGACTGCCAAACGAAAAAATCGTTAGCAGTGAAGCAATAAACACTCTATGCGAACGGAATAAACATTCACTCCCATAGGACGTAAAGCGGCTCACGTGGCTCCTTCCTCGCTTGCCTAAGCGGCTACGCTCCTGTCCCAGAGAATACCACTTTTAGCGTCAAGCGTCGCGCCCGGTCGAATTTTTACCGAAACGTTGTTTGACGCAGAACTTCCGTCACCAAGTTCAATTGCCTCTGCCAATACATCTGCTTCGCACTCGAAGAAATTTTCATTGCGAACATCAATAATGCCCTTGGTCAGTTGCGCAGCCGTCGCGGTACACTTCAAGGTGCAACCATCCAACACAAGTTTCGACGTTGCTGTTTCCAAACTAAACCGATCTTTTTCTGCAGTCGAAGGTGCATACTTCAAAGTCATCCCGTCAGAAAGTTTTAACTCGGAATGATCTTTAATAATTAACTGTCCTGATGAGCCAAACGACAATTGTTTTGAACCGGTCAACGTACTGTCGCCATAAACTGCAATTCCTCCGGTATCAAACGCAGAGTGCGCATCAAGCGATAGCTCAGCATTGCGAAGCGTTAGTGTTCCAGAGCTACCATCGACCCTAAGATTTTGCGTGCTCAAACCTTCGATTTTGATGTTGTCCAAAACAATACTTCCAGAAGCTCCAGAAGATCTCATCGTGTAACTCCCAAGATCCAAGATCGCACCGTCGCCAAAGAAATATGTTGTACCCGAACATAGCCAGTGACTTGTGAGGGCTCCAGAAGTTGGATAGACCCGCGCGTTGTCGCCAAAAGTTATGTCCGATCCGCTACCAAGCGTTGTTTTGCTGTCGCTGAAGTTTTCAATAACCGCATTTTTGAACGTAAGCGAATATCCGGCATCGACAGTCAGGCTAACTCCAGTCGACGGCTCTGCAAAGAAAATTTTGTGTCCGTTGCAATCCAATTCACAGTCCCCGGTGATGTGCATCGTGTGTTGAGGTGAAAGCGATGCATCGAATGTCAAAGTTGTCCCTTCTGAGTAGACATGCGGAACAAGGGTATGATCAATGCTTCCAATCTTCACCTCGGCCTTTGCAATTCTAACTTCAAGTGCCCCAGTGTCCCCGCTGATAGCTTCGGTCTTTTTACCAATACGTCCATTGTTTTTGAAGTTCGTTGCTGACGACGTTACCGCACCAGCTTGACCAAGTTCGTCATACCAAAGAGTTGTATTGTCGATAACAAGCTTACTCGTTCCACCAAATACCAAATTTCTCGCACCAGTAATAACGCCACATGGCGTTCCGACCCAAATTCTTCCAGCGTCGATTGCAACACTACTGCTTCCCAAATGAATTGTCGAAGTTGAAAAAGTCAAAGTTGAATCTGCCGGAATCGTAAAATTATCTGTGCGAAGTTCCGTCAAAACAACATCCTTGAGAACCAAAGTTTTTCCTGCGGCAATCACAAGCCTCGCCGCTTCAGTATCACCAAGCGCAAGTTCATATCCGTGCCCATCAATCACTGAATCATCATTAAACGTCCAGGCAGCGCCCAAAGAAAGTTTTGCTCCAAGGTGAATATCTGCATTGCCACTCCAAGTGCGTGCTTTCGTGTCGGTGTGCGTTACAGACGAGTATTTCACTGTAACTTCATCTCCAAAATTGAGAGCCGCACCGGTCCTCAAATAAATTTTTGCGGGATCATATTGATCCAAAATAATATTTGAAAGTGTCCATGTTGCTGAGGTTTCAGCTGTCGCGCATATGTCGGACGCGGGTTCAGCAAATTTTAAAGTGTGCCCCTGGCCATCAAAAGTTTTACTCGTTCCAGACAAAGTGATTTTATGCTGTGGCGAAATTTCAGAATTGTAAGTCATTGTCACATTTGCGGAGTACGCAAGATTCGCAATCTTCTGGCTGTCCTG
>JABIAA010000019.1 GCA_018656485.1 bacterium
AATTCCGCCGCCAACGACTCGGTCCCGTTCAGAGATTCCGGACTCGAGCCGATCAACATTTGTTTCGCTGATGGAGTTTAGCGAAGATAGTTTTGCGCCAGACGAGCGAGTGGCTTTTTTATTGCCGGACTTGCCAAATGAAATTGGCGTGGCGACTTCAGCAAAAGTGTTCCACTGTTCACAATCGGGACATTTTCCAATCCACTTTGCACTTTGGTGGTGGCACTCGGAGCATTGGTATGGAAGTGTATCTCGACTCATTCAACGGGCTCGATCTTAGTTGACTTGGTCGAAGAGATTGCCTACCAGGAGGTCGTCGGAGCTGCAGTGCTTCGCGGCCTCATGGCAGTTTTTACACCGCGGTTCGTAGCACTCCTTGCCTCCGATTCGGCGGGTTGGGTCATTAAATTTAGCCGGCTTTCCGTCTACTAAGCGTTGTGTATAAGTTGCCATACCGCCGCAGCGTTCACAAATAGCCGGGAGTGTCATTATGATTGCGCCAGGGATTGATCTGAGCGTTGCTGTGATTGTGAATGGAAGTGGGCGAAAGTCAAAATCGAGGCAAGCCACTATGACAATTTTGCCCATTTGGACAAGACGGCCGACCGTTTCGATGAATTTGTCTGGAGGACAGTTTTCATCGAAGAAAAATTGTCCTTCATCAAAAATAACCGCATCGATGTTATCTTCAATTACTTTTCTAATAATTGCTGAAAAGCCCCCTTCGCTGTTTCCAACGAGAAATGCGGCTCTTTCTGTTCCGTCATGTCCAATGACGATGGATTCTTTCCCCTCTCCACCGCGGTCGTCGACGGTTGTTTTTACTAGCAGGACCTTTTTGCCCCCAATGGTTTCCAGTGTTTTTGCTTTTCTAAGAAGTTCTTCTGTTTTTCCAGCGAACATTGGACCTTCGATCACAGTAAGTGAGCCGCCAGAATTTTGCATTGCGTGAAGTTGTGGTGTTAGTGATGCGATTAAGCAAAACAAAAAAGCCTTTAGTTTTATTGGGCATCTACTTTTTCTGGGTGACATTGATTTCTCCATATGTTCGGAGGATTTGACAGAGGACATTCCTTGATCCTTTTACGCTAAGAACAACCTAAAACAGGATAACGCTGTTGGAGGAATAACAAAGGTTTTAATTTTTGTCATTGAAAAAAAAATATATTTTTTTTGTTACTGCATAATTGCAACTCTTGCGTGGTTTAAAATTTATATTTGTTTTTCAATTATTCCGTCCATAATTGGACCTCGCGAAGCGAAGCATGAACGACACCTTGGCTCATAGCATTCTTCGGCACCGACAAGGATTATTGGGTCGTGAAAGTTTGCGGGTTTTCCATCAATGATGCGTTGGGAAAATCGTGCTTCTTCGCCGCAGATCATGCAGACAGATGAAAGTTTTACGATTTCATCTGCCATCGATGAAAGCATTGCCACCGAGTTGAATGGAACGCCGCGGAAGTCAAGGTCGAGGCCCGAGGCGATAACAGATTTGCCCATGAGCACGAGTGTTTCAATTGTTCCAATAATTTCTTTTGAAAAAAATTGTGTTTCATCAAAGCCGACGACGTCGACTTTTTGTGCGGCGTCGATAATTTCCATAAAGTCGCCGCTGTTATTTTTAACGAGAAGTGCCGTCCGCTTTGTTCCGTCGTGTCCAACTACAAAATCTTCAGTGTTTCGTGTGTCGACGTGATTTTTTATGAGCAACACTTTTTTTCTTGCGAGTTCTGCGCGACGTAATAGCGAAAGAAGTAATTCTGTTTTTCCGGAGAACATTGGGCCGCAGACGACTTTCAGTAATCCGACAATGCGATGTGGTGGTTGTGTTGTTGTCATTTTTTTCCTAAACGAAGTTGACTGCAAATGATGCTTGCTTTAAACCAATTGATATCTTGAAGGAATAACAAAGCTTTTTAATTTTGTCATCGAGAAAACTTTGGTTGTGTTTATTGGAGTGTCGACGTGGCTGTGGTACAAGCAAAAAAAAATTTAAATGGTGAACATCTTTTGGTGCGCAAATCTTTTCCGTTGAACGGCAGAGTAAAAGTTCTTGGTGCAAAGAATGCAGTTCTTGTTTCCATGGCTGCATTGATCATGACAAAGGGTGTTTCAAAGCTTACGAATGTTCCGTTTTCATCGGACATTTTGGCAATGTCGGAGTTGTTTCTGATGCTCGGAGCGCGGGTTGAAATGTCTAAACTCGATATGAGCATAACGATTGATACGCGCGACATTAAAAGCATTGGAATTGATGCTGGAATGATGCGACGAACGAGAGCGTCAATCTTGATAATGGGGTCAATGTTATCACGCTTTGGAAATGTTAAAGTTTCTTTGCCGGGTGGGTGTCTCATTGGAAAACGTCCAATCGATTTTCATCTTCGTGGGTTTTCACGGCTTGGCGTTTCAATTTCGGAGACCAACGGAAATATCGAAGCAAAAGCGACGATTGATTCCGAAAGCAGGTTGAGCTGTAAAATTGTTTTGGAATATCCAAGTGTCGGTGCGACAGAAAATCTTTTGATGTTTGCAACGTCGTTAAATCAGACAACGAAAATTGTGAATGCGGCGCTTGAGCCGGAAGTTTTGTGCCACATAGATTTGCTGCGAAAGATGGGCGCACAGATTGACGTTGAAGTTCCGAATTGTATCGTTGTGCAGGGGGGGAAAGCTTTGCATCCAGTTGAGCATGAAATAATTCCCGACAGGCTCGAAGCAGGATTGTTTCTTGTTGCAGCCTCTGTTACAGGAGGAACACTTGCTGTTGATGGAGCGCGCGCGAGTGACATGGATGTCTTCGTTGAAAAGCTAAGAGAGATGGGGCATGAAGTTGTAGATGCAGCCGATGGAATTACAATTGCTGCTGATCCAGATCCAAGAGCGGTGAATTTTAAAACGGCGCCGTATCCCGGGTTTCCAACTGATTTGCAATCTACGATGATGTGCGCACAATGTGTTGCATCGGGTGAGAGTATTGTTGAGGAAACCGTTTTTGAAAATAGATTAATGCACGTGCGCGAACTAAAAAAAATGGGCGCACAGATTAGCGTGTCAGGAAATATTGCGCGAATCAAAGGAGTGAGAAGACTTTACGGGACAGAGGTTATTGCGACTGATATTCGGGCGGCATGCGCATTGGTTATTGCAGGGTGTGTTGCGCGGGGAGTTACAACGGTGCAGGGAATTGAATATCTCGAGAGGGCGCACTACCAGATTGAAAAAAGGTTACAGCAACTTGGTTGCAATATTGAGCGAGTTGGGACACAGGTGAGAGAAGAAGCGGCTTTGCTATAGGTTGCTTGATAGTTCTGCAACTTCTTTTGTTATGAGCGCTTGTCGCATTTTGTTCGCCTTGATCGAAAGTTGATCAATCATTTTTGTTGCGTTTTGTGTTGCGCCATCCATTGAGCTAAATCGTGCGGAATGTTCTGCAGTTATCGATGAAATAATTGCTTCTTCGACAATTATGCGAACGTATTGTCGTGCGATGGTTCTTAGGGTTGTGTCTTTTTCTTGTTCCCATACAAATTCCTGGGTGACGTCGATTTCCTTTGGTGTTTTTTTGAATTTGCTGCGCTTTCCGACTTGTGGTTTGTGTTCTTCCATTGTGGTTGTCAGCGGAAGAACCTCGGTGATACTTGGAGGATGAGAGAAAAAGTTAACGAACCGGTTGCTGTAGATTGTAACGGAAGAAAATATTTTTTCAGCGGAATAAATCGCTTCCACGATGTCGCTAGATATTTTTGCGGTATGTGATGGTGTAACTTCGCTGTAGGATTTTATTATTTTCCCACGGTTCCACTCTACTATTTTTTTATTTATGAAGTCGGTTCCACGTGTTCCAATCGTTATGAAAAATGGATCCTGTCCCCCTTGGTGGATGAAAGATTTTTTGTTGATTGGGCATTTGTTTTCAAAGTAGCGAGCAAGAATGTTGTGGAATGTGCCGCATAGCCCCTTCGTTGTTGAAATAAAAATTATAAGCGGCGTCGAATCGAACCGTGCTTGGGGAATAAGTATTTCATCTGTCCACTCGGGAGATGTGGCGATAAGCCGAGAGATTAATGTTCTCACGTACGATCGAAGTTCGTCGTACCCACGCTGCGTGCCTTCAAGCCTGGAATACAATGACATAGACACTAGTCGCATTGCGTGCGTGATTTTCTTTGTTGTTTTAATTGACTTAATGCTTCGGCGGATCTGTGCAAGTTGTGACATAGCGGCCTCTTTACGTTTAGTATAAAGCATCCCAATGCTAATTAAGTTCCGTCGCTTTCGCAAACGTATTGATCTTTTTGTAAGGTTGAAAATGATTATCTTAGTTGACGCATACAATGTTATTCGCTCAGTGTTTCGTGATCTTGGAAAAGTTGGAGACAAGCACAAGAAGCACTTTATCGGGGTTCTCGGGGGGTACAAAGAGTCGCGCCCGAAGATTCGCGAGATCATTGTGGTTTTTGACGGCGGAATTTTAACCCATGCAACGAGAGAGGTAAAATGCGGGGTTTCTGTTATTTTGGCGGGGCAGAGGAGCTCGGCGGACGATTGGATCGTTGAATGCGCTGAGAAGCATAAGGGGGCTGAGGTTCTTGTTGCGACAAATGACAGAGAACTTGGTCGGCGCGTAATGGAGTTGAGTGCAGCTGTGATTGATAGCGAAAGCTTTTACATGGCGGCCCGAGCAGAAGCTGAGAAGGGCTGGTCTGTGCATTCGGATTGTAGCGGTGATACACTGATAAAGTACGGAGAAGATGGTGAAAGTGGTTCAGAGTTGGACTTGCTCATGGATGAGGCGAGTCTAGGTCCGGTCGACAAGGACGGAAAAAAATCGGATCATGCTCGCAGGGGGGCGGCGAAGGGGGGCACGAAGTCTCGTGCGGAAAAGAAGATGCATAAAATTATAAAGAAATTATGAAGTTAAAATTTTGCGACACATTTTTATTTTCAGAAAATGAAATCGACGATGTGCTGGAACAGCTCTGGGATAAGCTATGTGTTCCTGGGCGAATCATTGCTCTAGATGGTCCATTAGGCGCGGGAAAGACTTTTTTTACGTGTGCTTTTTTGAAAAAACTGGAAGTCCCCGGGATGATCACAAGCCCAACTTTTGGATATTTCAATCGGTATGAAGTTGGAGAGCGGTCAATTTTTCACTTTGATGTGTATCGGATTGAGTCGGCGGAGGTATTTGAAGAACTTGGGTTTTTAGAAATCTTAGAAAACAAAAATGCGACACACGTGATCGAGTGGGCGGGTCTGCTTGGTGATCAGTTGTGCGAAAGCTCCGTGGCAGAGCGGGTTTTGAAAATAAACCTCGAGCATGTTGATGGAGATTTTTCCAAAAGAAGGCTAACTGTTTGTGGCTGTGATGCGGACAAATGTTTTTAGTTCTACGTATTTTTGGTCTTAAAAGTTGCAATCTTCACTAAACCAATTATTCTAAATAATGCCTGTTGGCGCGCGCAGTTGCGGCTTGTCCGTGGTTGTTGCGTGTAAGCTGATGGGGGAGATACCCAAGCGGCCAAAGGGGACGGACTGTAAATCCGTTGGCACTGCCTTCACAGGTTCGAATCCTGTTCTCCCCACCACAGGTTTGACTTTTAGTGATCGCGGGAGTAGCTCAATTGGCTAGAGCGACAGCCTTCCAAGCTGTAGGTTGCGAGTTCGACCCTCGTCTCCCGCACCATGTGTGCTGGCATAGCTCAGTTGGTAGAGCAGCTGATTTGTAATCAG
>JABIAA010000002.1 GCA_018656485.1 bacterium
GAAATTTCTTGTCGCGTGTAGCCAAGTGACTGCAATGCCTCTGAAACTTGTTGAACATCAGAAGTTCGAACAGTCGAAGCACCTGCTCCACCGACCGTACTGCCGAGGTTTCCAAGTTTGTCCTGAAGTTCACTGACGATGAGTGCTGCTTTTTTTGCACCGATGCCATTGAATGAACTCAGCCCACGAATATTTCCTTCTTGAATCATCGCAATACATGACGGGGCGTCAATCTGTGCAAGAACTTGAATCGCAATTCCCGGGCCGATTTTGGAACAAGAAATTAATTTTTCGAAAAGAACTTTTTCAAGCTCGCTCGCAAAACCAAAAAGCGACGGGCCTTGCTCCTGCGTAAAATGAAAATGAACAAAAACTTCGCAGTCTTTTTCCTTGATAAATTCAGCGGGACGCGGAGTTCTCAACAATAGTCCAATCCCGGAAACCGAGACTGTGACGTGCTTCTCAGTTGTTCCTAAAACTTTTCCAGAGACATGGCTTATCATGGTTACAACTCCTTAGGAGAGATGTTTTTTCAGAAGCTTCTGGATCACGACCGGGTTGCCCTTGCCCTTCGTTGCCTTCATTGCAGAGCCAACAAAGAAACCAAATAGGCGGTCTTTGCCCGACTTATAATCTTCAACAACTTTTGGATTGTCAGCAACAATTTTCACAACGATTTCTTCGAGTTCATCTTCAGAGCCAATTTGTTCTAACCCTTGTTCTTCGATGATGATGGAAGGGTACTTTCCAGTTTCCGCCATCTCAGCAAAAACATCTTGAGCGATTTTTGAGTTGATGATTCCCTTGGAAACCTCTTCAACCAATTCCGCCAACATATCAGGCTTTATTTTCATTTCTGAAAGTTTAACTTTGTGCTCTTTAAGATATCCCAGAAGATTTCTCAGGATCCAATTGCTTGCGTGTTTTGCGTTTTGACAAATTTCTACAACGGCCTCAAAGAACGCGGCAAGTTCAATGTCACTCGTAAGAATTTCTGCCTCGTACAAAGAAACTTTGTGCTCTTTTTGAAAGCGTATAAGTTTTTCGTGAGGAAGCTCTGGTAAGCGCGATCGAACATTTTCAACCCACTCGTCATCGATAATGAGAAGTGGAAGATCTGGGTCGGTGAAGTAACGATATTCTTGGGCATCTTCCTTTGAGCGCATCGCAAAAGACTTTTGATTTTTGCTGTCCCACGAACGAGTCTCTTGGTAAATAATTCCGCCGGTTTCAATCGTTTCAACTTGACGTTCAATTTCATAGTCAATGGCATTCGCTGCAAACTTGAACGAGTTGATGTTTTTCAACTCAACCTTTGTTCCAAGCTTTTGTTGCCCAATTGGCCGGACGGAAATGTTCACATCAAAACGAAATGAACCTTCTTCCATATTGGCATCACTTACACCAAGATACTGAACAATTGCATGCAAGCGATTGAGGTATGCTTTTGCTTCGTATGAACTCGAAATATCAGGCTCAGTCACAATTTCGACAAGTGGCATCCCAGCACGGTTTAAATCGACGTGGCTTTCGGTTGATGAGACGTGCAAATTTTTTCCGGCGTCTTCTTCCATGTGGATTCTTTTGAGCCGGATTTTTTTTGCCGCACCTCCTTCAAGTTCGATTGGAACAAATCCATCTTCGCAGATGGGTCTATCGTCCTGCGTAATTTGATAATTCTTCGGCAGGTCGGGATACAGGTAGTGCTTGCGAGAAAACTCGGAAATTTTTGCAATCTTACATCCAGTCGCAAGCCCCACCATCATAGCGTACTCAACAACTTTTCTATTGAGCACTGGCAGGGTGCCGGGGTTTCCTGAACAAACCGCACACACATTTGCATTTGCCGGGTCACCAAATCGATTCTGGCAAGAACAAAATATTTTGGAATTTGTCTTCAGCTGGACGTGCACCTCAATGCCAATCACAGCTTCAAAGCCACTATCCTTCAATGGAGATTCTGCACTCATGTAATTTGTTTCCTTTACCAAAATCAGTTTCAAGCCAACTTCGACAAGTCCACTTACTTCTCTGCCTGCAAAACAAAGTTAGCGTTTGTCAGGTCGCAACTACTTTCCAAAACAACCTTAACCGCAAGGTCTTTCTCAAGTTGCAACACAGCCCCAAATTCATTATCAACCAGATGGGAGAATATAGCTGGCGAAACCTTAAGAGACAAGCGCCCCTTAAGTTTATCCCGCTGAATGTTCCCCTTAGCAGCTCGCAAAATTTCGTACGACAGTGTCGGAGTCGCCCGGACGTACCCGTACGATTTGCATGCCGAACACTCTTGTAAAAATTGTTGCGCCAGCGTCTTGCCAGATCTTTTTCGGGTCATCTGGACAAGCCCAAACTCTGAAACCTTCAATGTCACCGACTGAAATTTATCTCTTTCTTTCAATGCTTTTTCAAGATGACGAGACAGTTTCTGCCGCGCGGATGGCTTACCCATATCGATGAAATCGATAACAATTAGGCCACCAATGTTCCGAAGTCTCAACTGTCGAACAATTTCATCCGCAGCTTCCAAGTTGGTTTTTAAAATAGTTTCTTCAAGGCTTCCACGACCTATGAACTTTCCGGTGTTCACATCAATTACGGCCATCGCCTCAGTCAATTCGATAATCAACGTTCCACCAGATTTGAGATGCACTTTTTTATTGAGTGCCTCTTCAATCTGCCGGTCAATATCATAATACTCGAAAATCTCCTGATCTCCGCTATAGAGCTTCAAAGTATGTGCAAGCTCAGGCATTGTTTTTTTAATAAACGCCTTCACCAAATCAAAGTCTTCCTGCGAATCACAGATGATACTTTCAACGTCATCGTCAAGATGTTCGCGAACCGCACGCAAGAAAATTGGAAGGTCATTAAAGAGCGACTCACCTTGCTTGGCAGTCTTAAACTTTTTCTGAATACCTTTCCACGTATCAATGAGAATTGATAAATCCTTCTTGATATCTTTGGCAGCTCGCCCGTCAGCATTTGTACGAATGATCGCACCCATCTCATCTGAAAGTTGCTCCTTTACCAACTCCCTCAAGCGAGAGCGCTCTTCGCGATTTTCAATTTTCTTAGAAACGCCAAGCTGCGGAATATTCGGCATAAGCACAACGAACTTTCCCGGAAGAGTAAAGCACGTTGAAAGCTTCGCACCTTTTTCATGAATCGGCTCTTTGATGACTTGCACCAAAACATCTTCGCCCTCACGAAAAATTTTTGCGATGTCCATGGTGCGCTTAATGTTGCGCTCCATTGCCAGCAACTTGTCCGGCTCATCAACCTGTTCACTCTCAGCCATACGCTCAAGAGCAAGCGTTCTATCTATCTCAGTAATGTGTAAGAAACCAGCCTTGCTGACTCCTATATCAACGAATGCGGTCTGGATCCCAGGAAGTACCTTTGCAACGTTTCCCTTGAAAAAACATTTTTCAAGTTCATCGTTCGCAGTAGACCCCAAGTAGAGATCCTGCAGCCTGTCGCAATCCAAAACTGCGACACGCTTTTGCCAGCTCTCGTGATTTACAAGAATCTTTTTCAATTAACCCCTTTTCCTTAAATGTGCCCTAACCCAGAGCAGAAACCCCCTCTATGCTTGCATATTCTACCGCAGTTTCAAAGGTCTGAGTAGGAAATCAATTAAAAATGTGATAGTGTGTCCACCAGCGGTGGTGTCACCATTTTATTGTGTGGTTCTATTGTTCCAGTGGGAGGGACCAATGAAGTTGTATATTCCGATCGTAATGCTAGCCGCATTATGCCTCGCAGGTTGCGTACATAAAAAAGACGATGGAAAAGGCGGGAAAAAAGTCACAAAGAAATCTAAAACAATCAAAAAGACAGAAAGTGACTCAATTCCTCTGCTGAATGAGGCAGACGAGCTATTCACAAGCGAGAACGATGACCTTAGCTTTCTCGACAACAGCGACTCACTTTTCGACTCCGATGACGCAATCAGCGAAGAAATTAACGAACTTGTCGCCATGTGGGAAGAACAGGAAGCAGAAAAAGAAGAACTTACATTCAACACGATCTACTTTGACCTCAACAAAGATCATGCAAAAGAAGGTCAGGATCTAGCTTTAGAAGAAAACGTCAACACTGCAAAGCTTGCCGTTGAAAATGGCAGAAGCGTAGTTGTTCACGGCTACGGATGCCAGCTAGGAACTCCAGAATACAACATCGCTCTATCGCAGAAGCGTGCATCACAGATCAAGGCAGAGATGGAAAACCTCGGAGTTGAAGCCGATGCCATCCAAGCCGTTGGTCGTGGACAAACCGATGCAGTTGTCACATCTGACAGCACAGACAGACAGACTCTCATACAAGAGCTTTCCGACAACCGCCGTATCGAAATGGCTGTCACAGACGCTTAAGCACCAAGAAACTTCATAGAACTTACACAAAGAGCCCCGAGGGAAATCAATCCTCCGGGGTTCTTTGTTATTTTAACTCTTGTAACTTAGCAGCCTAGATTCACTGAGACGCCGCTATGAACCGGCAGACTCTTTGTCTGCATCACCATCTTTCTTCGGATCCTTCTTCGCCGCAGCTTGATTAGCTGTTGCTGCTTTGACCTTGTCCTGCACTGAGGCATATTTCTCAAGGATCTCAAGCTGCTTCAATTGCGAAGTGAACGAAAGTTTGTATCGCGAAAAGCTGATCATGAGGTCATGCTTAATCCGACGAACCTGACCACGCAAAAGTTTTATCCGAGCCTCAACGTACTCCGTCGCGGTTTGCGCCGGCTCACGCTCATGGACCGCCAAAGTCATTGGAGGATCTTCCTGCACGTAAGATTGTAGCCGCTCGTACTCTGCACGAACCTCCATGCCGACCCTCTCAAGAAGCCCAACATATTTTTTGATGCTACCTTGCATGTGATCTTGGCTTTTTTTGTCGACACTCACGGCGTCACTTTTCGAAATATTTTTTATTCTTTCCCTGACGTCCATGCCGTGCTTAACGGTATATTCCATCTTGTCCGCAATGTCATCGTACAAGAGCCTCATGCTATGTAAAATTTCTGCAAGCCGTCGGACTAAGTCCTCGGAAACACCTTCAAACTTAATCTCGCGAAGGTCGTCCCGTTGACTAAGGTTGTTTTCATTTACTTCAGGATCACCATTGTGCGCGTCCATAGAAACTACTCTCTCAAACCTAAATTACAAAATTTAACAATCTGTCTGGCACAAAAACAATACGCTTTATTTCAGAACCACCAAGCCATTTTTTTACGATTTCACGTGCACTCTCAAGAATCTCATCCTTGCCTGTCCCACGGTCAACGCTAAGGGTTCCACGCAACTTTCCGTTCACTTGGATTACAACCTCTACCAACTTAACATCGGCAAGCGCTTCATCATAATGTGGCATCGAACAATTTTTAAGATGAATCCCAAGGATAGACTCAAGGAGTTCGCTGCAAAAATGTGGGGCCATCAATGAAAACGCAACTAGCAGGTCTCGAAGAATTATTCTATCAAGAACAAGCTTTCCTGCAATTGCATCATTCAGAAACTCCATGACCGAGGCAACTGCTGTGTTAACACGATAAGATCCAAGCCTTGTTTGATAGTCCTTCAAAAATCTGTGGAATCTACGCCGCGTGGCCTCGTCAGCCTCCTTGCCCTCAGGCAACAAAAACTTTGGCGCCTTTGCGTATGCCCAGAGTCTTTTCAAAAAACTGTGAACTCCACGTATCGAATCACTTTGCCACTCGTTATCAAGTTCTGGCGGACCCATGAAGAGCATGTAAACTCTAAGTGTATCTGATCCGTACTGGTCGACGATCTCGTCAGGGCAAACCGTGTTGCCCTTCGACTTTGACATCTTCTCAACCTTTCCGGACTTAGGAGACTTCATGCAAACCATTCCCTGGTTGAAAAGTTTCTTGAACGGTTCGTCAAACGACAGGTGCCCTTGGTCATGTAAAAATTTTACGTAAAACCTAGCGTACAGCAAGTGAAGAACGGCGTGCTCAATCCCGCCGACATAAAAATCGACTGGCATCCAGCGATCAAGATCTTTTGAGTCAAATGGCTTGTCGTCCAAGCTTGGATTAACGTACCGAAGAAAGTACCAGCACGATCCAGCCCACTGCGGCATCGTATTGGTCTCACGCTTCCCAGCGCCACCACACTTTGGACACTTCGTGTTAACCCAGCTTGCAATATCAGCAAGCGGTGAATCGCCAGTTCCAGTTGGTTTATAATTTTCTACTTCGGGCAATGCAATTGGAAGCTCTTTTTCTGGAACAGGAACAACTCCACATTTATCGCAGTGCACAAGGGGAATTGGCTCACCCCAGTATCTTTGGCGAGAGAAAAGCCAGTCACGTAGCCTGTAGCAAACCTCTCTTTTTGCACAACCCTTTTTCTCGAGCCACGCAGTAATTTGTTCAAGCCCATCACCCGCAGAGTCAAGCCCATCAAACTTTCCAGAGTTTATTAGAATGCCAGGATTATCGACCGAACTCCTCAAGCTTCCATCGATGTTATAGCAATCTTCATCACCCCTTGGCTTCACGACTTGGCGAATTGGAATGTGAAACTTTTTCGCAAACTCGAAGTCTCGCTCGTCATGCGCGGGAACCGCCATGATAACTCCGGTTCCGTAATCTTTTAAAACGTACGCGGAAATGTAAATTGGAATGCTTTCTCCGTTGACCGGATTGATTGCGTAGCCCCCGGTGAAAACGCCAGTCTTCTCGCGGGTTCCTGCGGTTCTGTCCATCTCTGACATGTGGGCAACTTCTGAACGATAAGCCTCCACAGCCTCACGACAGTCATTGACCATAATTTTATCGACGAGGTCATGATCAGGGGCAACCACCATGAATGTTGCACCGAACAATGTATCTGCTCGCGTAGTAAAAACTGGAAGAGAAACATTCCCGCACTTGAACTCAACACGAACACCGTAACTTTTTCCAATCCAGTTGCGCTGCATCGACTTTACACGATCAGGCCAATCGAGATCGTCAAGTCCTTCTAGAAGCCTATCGGCATATTCGGTAATTTTTAGAACCCACTGCCTGATGTTCTTCCGCTCAACCGGCGTGCCACATCGTTCGCACTCACCAGAGCTCGCTTCTTCGTTCGCAAGACCGGTAAGACATCGAGGACACCAGTTAATTGGCATGTTGGATTCGTAGGCAAGCCCGGCTTTGTACATCTGAACAAAAATCCACTGCGTCCACTTGTAATAGTGCGGATCGGTCGTGTTAACTTCTTTGCTCCAGTCGTAAATCGCACCAATTCGTGCCAGCTGTTTTTTAAAAGTTTTAATATTACTTTCCGTGCCATCCTTCGGCTGAATGCCTTTCTTGATAGCATCGTTCTCTGCAGGAAGACCAAACGCATCCCATCCCATTGGATGCAAAACGTCGTAGCCCTCTAAAAGTTTCATGCGAGCATACAAATCTGAAAAAACGTAACCCTTCCAATGCCCGACGTGAAGGCCAGATCCAGATGGATATGGAAACATGTCGAGGCAATAAAATTTCTTCTTGCTGTCGTCTTCAATATCGGATTTAAAGTAGGGATCCTCTTTCCAGCACTGCTGCCACTTCTGTTCAATCCCCTTAAAATCATAGCTCATTGATATCCCTCCAAGCCCCCATCAAACGGTAAAAACCTGTGAAGAAGTGTATCACCAAGGCGAACTTTATAGAAGGGCACCGCGGGTGATTTCTAATCCCAACCATAAAAACGGACCTCTTTCACATTTTTCACCAAGAAAATTTTTTCACAAAAACACACAACCCCACAAACCCAACACCCAAGCCCACCATTGGGCACAAGGTTTTCACACTGTAATAAAATATTGTATTCCAACGCCCCACTCAAGTAGGATGGTCGATGAGGGGGTATTCTGTGAAAGCCAGCAACTCTTAGGCATTCGCAGGGATTGAATTTTTGGGGGAAGGAAAAAGAATGAAGATCTCTTGCGGACCCACATTTTTGTGGCTATCAATCCTTTTGTCTACGGTAATTTTCGGATCAGCCCGCCCAGAGGGGATAATTGAAACTCAGACAGAAGAATCACTAATTTCCCAAACAAAAAGCCTGGAAAGCACAATCAAAAAATCTGAAATTACCACAACAATCAAAGCTCTCGAAGATGAAGAAGCCGCAAACCAAAAATCTGAAGAAGTAAAGCTCAAGGCAGACACCAAAGAGCTGCCCGAGTGGACAATAATGCTGTACATCCAGGCAAAAAATAATCTTTCATTTTATGCAGCAAGAAACTTAAACGAGATTGCATCGATAGGATCAAACGAGAAAGTTAACATCGTCGTTCAGTGGGAACAACCAAACCAAAAAGGGGTATCGCGTTATCACATTAAAAAAAATAACATTGCGCGAGTATTTCACGACGAGAAACCACTGAAGAATGACCAGGGAACAAAAATTGTCGAATTCGCAAAATGGACAAAGGAAAACTACTCAGCAAAAAACTTTAGCCTCATTTTGTGGAACCACGGCGTTGGAATTCTAGATCCAATCTGGGGAAACACCGTCCGCTATCCATTGTACGTTCCCGGAATGAGAGGCTGTGCGCGCGCAGAAATTTGTGGACTCACAGCACTGTACGCGGAACAACAGGAGATCCCTGCGATTCGTGGAATTCTTTTCGATGAAGAAAACAGAGTGTACATGACCAACAAGGAGCTAGATGAAACACTTTCAATCGTCACAAAAGACGTTCTTAAAAAACCAATCGACGTTCTCGGAATGGACGCATGCTTCATGGGAATGCTCGAGGTAAATTACCTTGTTCGGCCATACGCAAAATACTGTGTCGGCTCGGAAGAACTCGTGATCGCATACGGACTAAACTACGTAGAGCTTATGAAAAAACTCACAAAAGAAACGCTAACGCCGAAAGAATTAGCACAAGCAATCGTTACAACATATAAAGAATTTTATGAAGATAAGACGGAGTTCTACACCTTGTCCGCAATCGACCTAAGCAAGATAGACGCTGTAAAAGAGAGCGTCGATGGCGTTGTTACAGAAGTGAAAAACCTCTGCGAAACAGATGAATCCCGAATAAAAAATGCAATGCAAAATGCACGCGTAAACAGCTTGGAATTCTCAATGCCTCTCTACATTGACCTGTGTTCATTCTATAAAAACTTTCTTCAACAACTCTCAATCGATCCAACTAAATTTACTCCACCACCAGAAAGCAAGGTTCCACGCGCACGGCAAAGGCACTTGAGAAGCAGAGACATTGAAGCAAAGGGAATAGAAGACGACGAAAAATTCAGAATCCTTTCGCAAAAAATATCTGTAAGTCTCAGCGCAGTAGACTCCGCAGTCATTGCAAACACTGGAAGCAAAACATTTAGAGATGCAAAAGGGCTGTCGGTATATTTTCCAAAATACTCGATCGACCGATCTTATTTAAGAACTGAATTCGCTCAAAAAAGCCAATGGCCTTGGTTCATTGCTAAAAACGTTGAGTGAGTTTCGCTATTTACCTGACACATACCAAAGGGCATAGCCTCTCTCTTGAAAATAGTACCCACAAGAGAGGGGCCAATGTCTGCTCAAACCCAATCTGATCAGAAAAAAATCGACCCAAAACAATTAAAATCTAATGAAAAAACCAATGGCATTCGCTCAATGCTCTTAGCAATGAGTGAATTCGCTATTGACGATACAGACCTAAGGGAATAGCCTCTCTTTTGCAAATCATACCCACAAGAGAGGCGCCCAATGTCTGCTCAAACTCAATCTGAAAAATTCAATCCTAAGCAATTAAAATCTGACGAAAAAATCTTTGCTGTTCGGCGAACCGACTTATTTAAACAAAGTTCTCCACAGGGTTTCACGCCTACAGCTTTTTCCGGATACGAAAAAACATTGGAAGGACACGGTGCATTTCTTTGGCGATCAAAGCTAGAAAACGACCCAACGTATAAGCAGATTATTCCGTACATGGTGTTCACGCATAATAAAAAAATATTCGTATTCCAACGCAAAGACACGGCAACGGAACAACGATTAAAGTCAAAATTTTCGATTGGAATCGGCGGACACCTAAGGTCCGAAGATATAACAGGAACAAAAATAAGCGGCTGGGGAAAGAGAGAATTCGAAGAAGAAATCGAATACCACGGGTCATACAAAATTAAAGAACTGGGATTAATCAACAACGACGAAAATGCAGTTGGACTCGTTCATGCAGGCTTCGCAACTTTGTTGATTGGGAACAGCGACAAAATCTCAATCAAAAGTGAACACAAAGATGGTTGGCTTCTTTCATTCGACGAATGCAAAAAAATAAAAAGTCGAATGGAAGATTGGAGCCAATTTGTCATGTGCTACCTTGAGCAACACAAAGAACTTATTGGGCTTTAACCCGGACCCAAAAATTAACAAGCTCCTGGAATGTCAGCTGCTGTGCCCGAAGATCGCCAAACTCGCGAAATAGCTCATCACTAAGTTTGTAATTCGACCCGTTAAAATTGTTTTTAAGCTTTTGTCTTGGAAAGCGAAAGCAAATTTTTAAAAACGGCCAAAACTTTTCTTCATCTGGAATTTCTTCAGGATTCGCTCTTGGGCGAAAATGCAAAAGCCGAGAAAAAACTTTTGGCGGCGGCGAGAATGCTTCTGGTGGCACCTTCGACAAAAGCTTCATGTCAAAGTTTCTCTGAAAAACACAGGACAAAACTCCACGTCCGCGGCCACTGGTTGCAACAAGCTTTTGAGCAACCTCTTCCTGAATCATGATGACGCCTTCACGAAAGAGCTCGCGATTTTCTGCAATCTTAGAAAGAAGTGGGAACGTAATTTGGTATGGAAGGTTCGCAATCATGACCCAAGGCTTGTCGGTCTTTAATGCCGACCAGTCAGCCTTCAAAGCATCAATGCAGTGGAGCTCTAGGCGTTGGTCATCAATTTTATCTTGTACAACCTTCACCCACTCTTGATCGACTTCGTAGACCACAAGCTTTTCGCAGTACGCACAATCGAGAATTGCCTGCGTGAGGAATCCATCGCCGCAACCGATCTCAAGAACATTATTCTTCTCACCGTCATCGACTCCATCAAGGATGTCGTCGACAATTTTTCGCGACCGCAAAAAGTGCTGTCCGAGGGCTTTCTTCTTGCGAGGACCCTTATGTTCGAACTTTTTCTTTCCCTTGTACGGGCCTTTGAGCTCAAATTTTTTATTTTTATTGTACGGCTTATTCATAAAATCTTGTCCACATTGACATAAACTTGCCTTGATTTACTCGTTGGGTGTAATACTCGTCGCAGGCCCACAGAGCAACACACAATTGCTCACCTGTCAATGTTTACAGCCAGAGCATCAATTAAAAGATGTTTTTTGCTGTTTTTTGTGGGCGTGTTGACTCCGTTGGTGGCTTGGCTACAATGAGCAACGTTGAACTTTGAAATACTCGGTTTTTGGGGGCGTCACGGCTTCGACGTGTCGTCACGTGTGCTGAGAGCGTGCCGAGGGTGTACGGAACCTCGTAAAAAAGACGTGCAAATCAAATAAGTGCAAACGAAGCACAAATGCCTAGCAAGGGTGTTATAGCCCAAGCTATGGGAGCACTAGGCTTCCAATCTGCAGGGGTTCCCTGTGGCGTGGCATGCGCATAACGGAGTAGCGGCTTAGGCCACTAGCGATATGCGTCTTGTGGGCAGACCTTTCTTCTGGTTGCGCCTACTCGTATTACAAAGGAAGAGCGCTCACGTAGAATTTTTAGTTTTGTATCGTGAGTGTATTACTGAACTGACGGGTGTGGAAACGAGCTCCTGGCGAGCCACACACGATTAACCAGGGGATACGCACGTAGCGCTTAGACCCCGAGGCGGGGCGGACATGGGTTCGACTCCCATCGCCTCCACCAATAGTTGTTGTATAACCGAGTGTTTTATTAAACCATCCACACATATGGAGTTGTGATGAAAAAAATTGTAGTTTTGTTCTCCATTGCTAGCTTAGCAATGAGTTCCGCGTCATTCGCAGGGACAGAAAAAACAGCCGCAGCACCAAAAAAAAACACCTCAAAAACAACTGAAGTTCCAGAAGCTCCAGAAGCAAGCACTTGCCCAGAAGATGCAGCACCGAAGTCATCATGGTACCCAAAAACAGATGCATTCTTCAGCAATGACACAGGTAAGGCAGCTTGGAACCTTGGAAAAAAAGCAACATTCGCAGCAGGAAGAAATGTAAGAGATTCTTTCGGCGAAATAAAATTTAAAGATAGATTTAACAACACCAAGAATATGTTCACCGATCTATCAGGAACCGAACTCAAAAATACATTTGGAGCCGCAAAAAAGAACATCGGGAAAGTTGGATCTGGCGCAGCAGCATCATTTGTACTTCGTTTTACTCTTCAGTACCTTGCAGCAAAAACAAAACTTCTTTCAAAAAAAGAAGTTAAAAAGCTCAGCGGATTTTTTGAATACGGTTTGCAAGCAGGAGCAGGAGCGCTTGGCGCAACACTCGCATGCAGCAACATGAAAGCAAACCCAACAAGCTCAACAACCGCTGCAGGCATCTACCAAGCAAGCATCGCAGGCACACTCATGACAGTTTGCTCAGTCATCTCAAACACAGAAATCAAACTTCCTGTAATTCGAGGATTAATGATCTGGCTTGGAATGATGATTGGAAACGTCACAGCGCAGTGTGCAGACAAATGCACAAAAGCTTACATCGAAGTTAGAAATGCTAGCGAGTGGAAAGGTGGCCTAGAACTTGCTGCAGATAAATTTGCAGCCCCAGCTGAAGAGCCACAACAAGAAGCACCTTCAGACTCAGCACCACAGGGCGTACCTGCAGAAGAAGCAGC
>JABIAA010000020.1 GCA_018656485.1 bacterium
ATCCGCCAAAATCAATTTACCGCCATCTTTTTGTTTCTTCTCTGCTAGGCGAGTTAGCCTTCCTATTAGATTTCCTAGAGCTGTATTTTTTGTATCTTTATCTTTTGGTTTGATTCGAGCCTTTGTGCTTTGGCTAGATCCAAAGCCTCCTCCTGAGGCTTGGGCCGGTGCCTTTCTTCTTTCAAGGTGTGGCCCTGGCGGTGGGAATCTTCCGTTGGTTGTCTCTTCTCGAGATTTCGAGGCTCCCGTTCTGCCCATGAAACTAGGTTCTGCCCCTGGTGCTAGCATTGGCACGGCAAAAAGCATTGATGCGAAGATTAAAAAAATCGGAAACAATTTAAACGTTTTCATTATGGCCCCCACCAATTAAATTATTTGTTTTTTATTTACCTAAAAATCTATTTTTTTCGTACACTTTTTTCTGATCCAGATTTACTTTTGAGGAATCGGAATTTCCAATTCGAAGGTCTGATGTTCCACCATGAGTCGGCTTTTTTGTACGCTTTATTGCGTTCGCGTTTTGCTGATAATACTTTTGCCTTGGCCTCTTGCTTCCTCTTGATCAAATTAACTTTGGCGGGTGTGAAGGTTGTTCCGGCGACAGTTGTCTGAGTCGCCTCGTCTCCACCTTTCTTCCACTGTGAGAATTTGTCTCTTAATCTTTGCTTCCAGTTGCGAGTGCTGCCTTCTAATAAAGCGTCGTCTCTAGCTTTTGTGTTTTTGCCTTTTGTTTCTACTGTCTGACGCATTTCATCGGCAACCTTAAAGTCGACCTCTGCATTAATTTGATCGATTCTGTTCTTTCTTATGTCTTCGCTTGTATTTGCAATCTTTTCGTCAAGGTCTGTGATGGATTTATTTAGTGTCTCTATTCTTTGGGATGCCTTTTTAGTCGTTTTATTTTTTAGTCTTCTTATTTCACCTTCGTTTGTTTGCTTTTGTTCAAGGTAGTAACTTTTGTCGGCTTTAAGACCGCCTCCCTTTTTCCTTAAATTCTCCATTTTTTCTTTAGTCTCGATGTACTTTTGTTTGCGAGGTTTTATTTCTCTCTTCCTAAAATCTTCAAGGAAGTCTCGTTCAAGTTTTGCTTTCTCAACTTCTTTTTCGGCGATTTCCCGATCTAGATTGTTTGCTTCTTCGGTGTCATTGGCGTAGCTTTCTCGGTTGGCTTTTAGTTCTGCAATTTCAGTATCAATGACTCTTGTTTCTTGCAGTATTCTAATGTCAATGTCTGCGCCTTGTTTTTTTATTTCGAGTCCTGCTATTTTGTCTCGGACGGAATTTGACGTACTAGTTGCTCCATCATTGATTTGTTTTTTTAACTCGTTGATTTCAGAGGTGGCATTTTGGATTGCTAAGGCTTTTTCGGCAGTATCGGAAGAGTTCAGGAGCTCAGCAAGTTTTACGTCTCTAGCGATCTTTGCGTACCGGATTTCTTCCGGATCAGATTTTTTTTGAAGCTTCATTGAAGAAGCTGTGAATTCTCTTAGTTCCTGGCTGTATGCTCTAAATGCTGAATCCTCGGATTCTTGAACTGCGCTTAGTTTTTTATGTGCTTCAATAATTCTTTCGAAAGCCTCCCGCTGGTGGTCCGCTGCATCGGCACTCTCGGCGGCGTCAATTATTGGCTGAAATTTTAGTTGTGCCTCCAGCTGCGACCGAAAACTCTTTTGTTTGGCGATTAATTTATCTTGGTTGGCGGCAAGGCTTTGTTTTTCTTCATTGGTCTGCACGACCGCAGATATTTGGGATTTTAAACCGCTTGAGTCATAGTCGATGCTGTCGAAAGCCGCCTTGACTTTTTCTGCCATTTTTTCTTCGTGGTATTGTTCCTTGCCTTTGAATTCTACTTCTAGTTGCGCCCGTTGTTGAGCTTCACCTTCTGCGGCTTGCTTTTCTAGGACAACATCGAGTTCTTTCTTTACCGCCTGAAATTTTGTTTCCTCGGCTACAAGTTCCTCGACGAGATTTTCAGCCGCTTCGATTTGTTTTTTTTGTTTCGCGTTCTTTCCCGTGACCTTTCCTGCAATGATCTCGCTAATTTTCTCGTGTGCTTCTTCTATTGTTTGCCCTGCGGCAGCAATCGCGACCTGATTTCTTTCAAGAGCTCCCTCGGTGGTTTCTAAATCAGTTGCAAGTTTTTCGGTATCTTTTTCAAACTCGAAAATAACTTTCTGCAGCGATGTTCCCCCGACGATCACATCATCAACGACATCGGACTCCGCTGCCCCTTGCTGTGAACTGGTGAATGCCAACGGCGGCGCGCTTGCCGGCGGAGTCGGCCTTGGCGCAGGAGTGGGTTC
>JABIAA010000021.1 GCA_018656485.1 bacterium
AGACCGTCCCGGGCTCGAGAAACTCTTGGATGACAAGGATAATGCCGAGGGCTTGGCAAGTCGTCTGGATAAATATTTTCCAGGGATTCATGAGAAAAAAATTCAGATACTCGAAGACATCGGATTAAGAATCCAGGAGCAACTTGACGCATTGCCCGTAGCCGATGAGCTTGAAGGTGTTGAGTAAAATTATCCCTTACTCAAACCATGACAAAAAAATCTGAGTGCCATTTTCCGCAAAACCAGGGGGTTTTGGGGGGTTGTCAGGTAAAACATTTTATATTAGTAACTTCTAGAAAAATCCCCGCGGACCCGGTTGCAGGCTCCCAAGAACATGATAAATTCCTTCTTGTGTGTTAACGGAGATTCTGGTTTTCCTGTGAAGAAAATTTTCTTTGCGTGCGCTGGGAAGGCTGTGACGATAAGTTGCGAGATCTCATTGGAGTGGTAGTTTCGCCATGAGATTGGTGTTAAAAGTTTTTATGAAGGATAAAAATGATGAAGAGTTTGAAGTTATGTGCGGTGGTCACACTTGTGTGTTGTGCCTCGCAAGTGCAGGCAGAGCGTTATCCAATTGTTAGTGGCGCAGGGCGCTTTGGTTTGTCGACCTTGGGTCTTGTTGTCGGGGCGGCCGGTGGGGCAGCTCTTGGAAATGAGATTTCCAACAACAAAGAAGGCATGCTCGTAGGGTGTGGTGTTGGAGGAGTTCTTTGTGCGCTTTTGGTTTATGCATCTCTTTCCGATTGTACTCCTGAGGCAAGAAAGGCTTTGCTTAAAAAATTGGTTCGTTCGCTGAGGCACAATGAGTTGCTTCGTGCGCCAGATGATGACGATGCAGACTATGAAGGCTTCGGCCGTGCGTTTGTTGAACACGTTCGCTCAGTCAACAGTCGTTCGACATGGCCGATGGCATTGGGGCACTTGAATCTTACAGGTCTTTCCGACGACAAGAACGATGCCGAAGATCTTGCAAAGCGCTTGGACGAATATTTTCCAGGGATCGTGAAAAAAAATAAAAGGAAACTTGAGAGAGTAGAATCAAAAGTCCAAAGAAGACTTCGTGTATTGTTTGAAGCACCTGGCTATCATGATGAGGTTAATGCAAAGGTGCGTGATGATCGCAAGCAAGAAGAAATTCGCGCCAAAAAAGAAAAAGCTCGTGCAGAAAGCTGGGACCGTTGGAAAAAGCAGAATCAAGTGGACCGTGATCGCAGAGAGCGACGCAGGCAGCATGATGAGCAAATGGACATGGAGCGCGAAAAGCTTCACCTCAAGCGTCAACAGCTGAAAGAAAAGAAAAAAAGAAATCAGCCTCCGGTAAATCCTGAATGGGATGGAGATAACTACGGTGGTCGACGACCTCCAAGGTTTTAGTTCTTAAAAAATCCACAAAGACTCCCATGGGAACGTTTTGTTTTCCGTGGGAGTCTTTGTTTTGAAGGATTGAATGTGGGCTGAGAAATAACAACATCGCAGTTTTGCCAATTTGCCTTCTCTGACAGGTTTGCTATCTTTCGGTAACGGTGGCGTGCGTCACTGAGTTCCGTAAAATGGAATTGTGACACCGGATCGAAAGGTGCCCGTGGGAGCTAAAGGCCCGATTCTTTTTGTCGCAGGGACAAGACCAGAGGGAATAAAACTCATTCCCCCATACAAAGCATTTAATGCTGCAGGAATCCCATCTTTGTTTTGTGCAACAGAGCAGCACAAAGAACTTTTACAAGAGGTCCTAGATGTCTTCGAAGTTGAGCCAGATTTTCGGCTTGACGTGATGAAAGATTCGCAGGATCTTTTTTATCTGACTTCAACAATTCTTGAAAGAGTAAAAAAACTTTTGCTGGATGTTCGTCCGTCGATTGTTTTTGTTCACGGTGACACGACAACTACTTTTGCTTCAGCGTTAGCTGCATTTTATCTTCACATTCCCGTTGCTCATGTCGAAGCTGGTCTCAGAACCGGGGACATGAGAGTTCCATTCCCGGAAGAGATGAATCGCGTTTTTGTTGGCCGCATTGCCACATACAATTTTGCGCCAACGGCATTTTCTGTTGCGAACCTTTTGACAGAGGGAGTTGATCGCACAAAAGTTTACTGCACTGGAAATACCGTTGTCGATGCGTTGATTTATGTGAAAGAAAAAATTAAAAGCGGACAGCTCAAAATTAGCAATGAGCTGCAACAATGGGTTTGCCGCGCCAAAGCTGCGGGATCTAAAATCTGTTTGTTGACTGCACACAGGCGTGAGGCGTTTGGCGGGGGGCTTACAAGAGTTTTTGAGGTTGTTAAAAAACTCTTAAAAGAAAACAAAAACTTGCGGATCATTTATCCAACACATCCAAATCCAAATGTTCAAAAGGCCTTAGGCGAATCCGGACTGATGGATTTCTGTGGTGAGCGATTATTTTTTTCGCAGCCACTCACTTACCAGAATGCCGTCTACGCAATTGATAATGTCGACTTTGTGATGACTGATTCTGGTGGGATACAAGAAGAAGCAACGAGTTTAGGTAAGCCCGTCCTTTGTTTGCGTGATACAACTGAACGCTGGGAGGGTGTCTGGCAGGGCCTAGAGGTTCTTGTCGGCACGGATAAAGATAGAATCATGGAAGCCGCAATGCCGTTTATCCGTGGTGAAAAAAAAGAACATGCCCCTTCACAAGTTTATGGCGATGGAACCGCGAGCAATCAAATGGTCTCAATTGTAAAAAATATTTTCGCATCAAGTTTATCCAAGATAAAAGTTAATTCACAAAAAACACTGCATGAAGTTGCGTCGGAGTCGGCTGTCTCGGTTAAATAAGAGGAGTTGGTCCAATGAAGTTAGTAGATGAAACAGTTTCGGTTGTTGGTCTAGGATACATCGGTTTGCCAACGGCGATTGTTGCTGCGCGGGCGGGGTATCATGTTTTCGGGTGCGATGTCAGTGAAGAGCGAGTAAATGATATTGCAGCGGGAAGAGCGATTTTCAATGAGCCGGGGATGAGCGAAGAGTTAACCTCTGCTCTTGCCTCTGGAATGTTTTTGGCGAGTACAAAAATTCAGTCGGCAAAATATTTTGTCATTGCTGTGCCAACGCCGTTCTTCAAAGGAAAAAAGGCTGACCTCTCATATGTTTTTTCAGCAGCAGAAGCGATTGCTTGTGTGATCGACAAAGGCTCAACAGTTATTCTGGAGTCGACAGTTCCTGTGGGAACAACGAACAAAATGGCAATGCTCATAGCGCGTTCGTCTGGGCTTATTGCGGGAGAAGATTTTTTTGTTGCGCACTGCCCAGAGCGTGTTTTGCCAGGACAAATATTTAAAGAACTCCGGGAAAATGATCGGGTTGTTGGTGGGGCGTGTGCAAATGCAACACGCAATGCGGTTTCGTTTTATAAAAAATTTGTGCATGGAAAAATTCACGCAACCGACGATCGTACTGCGGAAATGGTTAAGCTTGTTGAAAACAGTTCGCGTGATGCACAAATTGCTTTTGCAAACCAAGTTGCCGACATGGCGGACAAAGCTGGGATTCGGCCGAAGGAAGTCATCGAGTTGGCGAATTGCCATCCGCGTGTTTCAATTCTTAATCCTGGAGTTGGTGTTGGTGGACACTGCATTGCGGTGGATCCATGGTTCTTGATTGAGTCATTTCCGCATGAGACTGCTTTGTTGAAAAAGGTGCGTGAAGTAAATGATCGCAGACCATTCCAAGTGGTTAATCAAATTCTTGCAGGAGTTCGGAAAGCAAAGAGCCGACCAACATGCGATCGCATTCCCAAGGTTGCAATTCTTGGGCTGACGTTCAAACCAGATGCAGATGACATGCGTGGATCCCCAGCACTTCAAATTACGAATATCCTGAACAAATGTTCGCAGACTCTCGAGTTGGTGGTGTGTGAGCCAAACCTTAGTGGCGATGATCTTGCAAGGTTTGGGTTTGCAGCAAATGGTTTGTGGAACGCTATTGCCGATGCAGATGTTGTTGCAATTCTTGTTGCGCATTCGCAGTTCAAGCAGATCGCAGCCGAAGACCTTGTATCGAAAATTGTTGTTGATCCGGTTTCGTTGCTTGACGGTGTTATGGATAAAAGTGTTGTCGGCGGTGCAACTCATTCGGCAGAATTTGGTGTCCTGCCAAAGGAGCAACAAAAAACTTTATAGAAAACGCTATGATAAAGGGTGGGAAGGAGAGGGATTGTGAAACAACTTTTTCTGTCAAAGGGACGTGCCATCATAAAGGATGTTCCGGTCCCGCTGCTTGGCGATAAAAATGTGCTTGTCGAACTTAGACATTCATTCGTAAGTACTGGAACGGAGGAAGCAACTCGAGCGGCGACAGGGGAATCGCTTCTTAAAAAAGCTATGAACAAGCCAAGCGAAAAAATTGCCACCGTTCTTGAGATTCTTCATGAGCATGGTGTGCTCGCAACTTACAACTTGGTAAAGGGGAAAGCGTCACAGCTTTTGGAGGCTGGGTATTCATGCTCTGGCAAAGTTGTTGCGATTGGGAAGTTCGTTGAAGGCATTAAGCCGGGTGACTTTGTTGCTTGTGCCGGTGCTGGCTATGCGAGTCACGGACAGTACGCCGTTGTTCCCGTTAACCTAATGGTCAAAATAAAAGATGAGACATTTTTAGAGCACGCAAGTATCGCCTCTATTGGCGCAATTGCACTCCAGGGATTTAGAAGGGCGGACATGCGACTTGGCGAGTCAGTGTGTATTGTTGGGCTTGGGTTAATTGGCTTAATCACTGTTCAGCTTGCAAAGGCAGCAGGGTGTACAGTTGTCGGTGTCGACATTGACAAGACAAAACTCGACAAAGCAAAACAATTTGGAGCCGACGTTGTTGTCGATGGATCTGTTGGTACAAGCGTCAATGACGTGATGTTTGCAACAGAGCACCGCGGTGTTGATGCAACGATAATTACTGCGGCGTCTTCGAATGGGTCGTTGATCGACAATGCGATTTCGATGACTCGCAAAAAAGGGCGGGTTGTTCTTGTTGGTGATGTAAAAATTGATTTTAAGCGTGACGAGTTTTATGCCAAAGAAATTGATTTTGTAATCTCGTGTTCACTTGGCCCGGGTCGATACGATCAGGCATATGAACAAGGTGGACACGACTATCCCTACGCTTACGTTCGCTGGACCGAGCAGCGCAATTTGGAACTTGTTGTTCGAATGATTGAGGCTGGCAGTCTAAAAGTTGATTCGCTCATAAGCCATCGAGTTTCTTTTGATAAAGCACCAGAGTCATTCAAACATTTGAAAGAAAAAGGCGTTCTTGGTGTTACATTTTCGTATCCCGAGGCGCGAGTTCGAGAAAGAGAATCGCGGGATTACTACGTTGGCGCGGTCAGAGCAACTGCTGGACCGGTTCACGGAAGTGTTGGAGTTGCGATTGTTGGTGCGGGAGGATTTTCCAAAACAAAACTTATTCCGATTATCAACAAGATAGAGGGCGTTTCGGTTTCCTGTGTTGTTGATAAAAATGTTGCCGCCGCGATCAATGGAGCACAGTTTGCGGATTCGGTGAGATTTCACAATGACTACCAAGCGGCACTAGATGATCCACTTGTCCATGGCGTTGTTGTTGCAACACCACATTCTCTTCACGCGCAACAGGCGATTGATGCGTTGGCGTCGGGAAAGAATGTTTTTGTTGAGAAGCCTGCAGCGACGACGATGGAGCAACTCGACAGTCTTCGATCGGCTTTGACAAAGCATTCTGGAATTTACTTTGTGGATTTCAACAGATCATATTCTCCGTTTGTTCGACAAGTTGAAAGTGTGACGGAAAAGAGAAATTCACCTCTCACGATAAATTATCGTGTTAACGCTGGCTTTCTTCCGGACGATCACTGGGTGCAAAGCGAATCACAAGGCGGTCGCATCATTGGCGAGGCTTGCCACTTTTTTGAATTGTTCTTAAAACTTACCAACTCGAAACCAAAAAGCTTGATGGTCAGTGTTGCGGGAACTGAGCGGCGTGACATGCGCCATCGGGATTCGATGTCTGCAGTGCTCGACTTCGAAGATGGTTCTGCTGCAACTCTAACTTACGTTGCCACCGGGAACACTGAGCTTGGTAAGGAGCGTATGGAAGTTTTCTGGGATGGAAAGAGTGCGGTCATCGATGACTTCTACGAATTGTCTGGCTATGGCTTGCAGCCTTCCTTCGATGGTCGGGCTATGTACCAGGACAAAGGACATCGAGCAATTCTAAGCGAATTTTTTGAGAGCGTTCGATCTGGAGTTGATCGTGATTTCAATAGAGTAAACAGGTTGTTGCTTGCAACGGAGATTAGCATTATTGCTGATCAGCTAGCTCGAGTTGGCGGTGGAATGTACAGCTTCAAAGATCTTCCTGAGAAGCCGAAAAAAATGCGGACAAAGTCGGATGTGGTAGTCCAAGGAGAATGCGGTGTCTGAGAAACATTTCAGGGGACAAAAAGTTGCGTTGATCATCGGAGCCGGCCCAGCTGGGCTCGCTGCTGCGAACGAGTTGTTATCCAAGACTGACTACACGCCATTGTTGATAGAAAAAGAAAAGCTTGTTGGTGGAATTGCAAGGACCGTGTCTCACAAAGGAAATCTTTTGGATTTGGGTCCACATCATTTTATCACAAAAGAGAACGACATTTGGGCGTGGTGGCGAAAGTTTATGCCGACGCAGGGTGATTTAGATGCAAAGGAGTGCCTGCGTCATTGTGATGACGACTTTTCCTCAAAGTGTACATGCGATATAAATCCGGACAACACTGATGACGTAATGCTTATCAAGAAAAGGCTTACGCGTATTTATCACGACAAAAATGTTTTTGAATATCCAATGTCGATATCGTATGACACGATTAGAAAACTTGGGTTTACAAATCTTACTGCGATGGCAGCAAGTTACGGTTATGCACGGTTATTTCCACGCAAGCCAGAGGCGACACTGGAAGATTTTTTCATTAATAGATTTGGGCATAAGACCTATAAGCGATTTTTTGAGTCTTATTCTGAAAAAGTTTGGGGTATGCATTGTTCGCAGATGGGTGTAGATCTCGGAGCACATAGAGTTCGCAATGTTTCGATTGGAAAAACAATTGGAAATGCCGTCCGTTCAATGCTTCCGGAGAAAGTTGGCGACAGGGTATTTGGTTCCGCTGAGAGGTCATTTGCCAAGCGCTTTGTGTATCCAAAACTCGGATCGGGGCAGCTTTGGACTAAGGTTGCGGATCACATAGAAAGTAATGGCGGAATAATTTTGAGAGAGCACGAAGCTGTTTCATTAAAAATGTCCGGCAACCGTGTTGTTGGAGTCAATGTTCGTGATCTGAAGGAGCAAAAGGATTTTTATATTTCTACAGAGTATTGTTTTTCCTCCGCTCCCATTCGTGATTTAATTAGTTCTATTGATGGAAATGTTCCACGCGATGTTGCTGAAGTTGCCTCTGGTTTGAGGTACCGTGGGCTTATTGTGGTTGGGATGCTTCTCAAAAATTTTGTATTGCCTGGTGTTGGGAAAGGCGCAAAAGACCACTGGATTTATGTCCAGGAGCCTTATGCAAAGGCTGCGAGATTTACAATATTTAACAATTGGAGTCCGCTGCGAATTGTTGATCCGCGGAATACATGGCTTGCTTTAGAGTTATATGCGCAACCGGGTGATGAGTTTTGGAATCAAAATGATGATCAAATTATCGAGTTTGCATCTCGTGAGCTTGGTCTTTTGAATGTGGCGGGAAAGCATGACGTTCTGACTGCAAACGTTGTTCGGGTTCCAGAAGCAACGCCGATGTATGCTGGTGAATACAATCGGATCGATGTAGTTGAAAAATTTGTTGACGACACAAAGAATCTATTTCTTATTGGAAGGAATGGAATGCACCGATATAACAACCAGGATCATGCTGTTATGTCTGGGATAAAAGCCGTTGAGTCAATCGTGCGCGCGGATGTTCCAAAAGCAGATGTTTGGCTTGTCAACGCAGCAAAAACTGCCCGAGCGGGTGGGCCGTGTGATTGATTTGTGCTAGTGGGCCTAGTAGATAGCGAAGGTCAAGGGAGAAGGCGGTGCCGGAGACATATTCCAGGGGACAAAAAATTGCGTTGATTATCGGAGCCGGTCCAGCGGGACTTGCTGCGGCGCATGAATTGTTGAGGACAACTGACTACACGCCGCTGATTATTGAGAGAGAAAAGCTTGTTGGTGGAATTGCGAAAACGATGCCGTACAAAGGGAACTTGATTGACATGGGCCCGCATCGATTTTTTTCAAAATCGGATTTCGTGCGCAAGTGGTGGGGAAATTTTTTGCCGCCTCAGATGAAGCTTGATGCACCGAGCTGTCCGCAGCATCATGGTAATGATGTTCTTGCAAAGTGTACGTGTGATGTAAATCCTGATAGTTGCGATGAAGTGATGTTAGTTTGCAATCGCTTAACAAGAATTTACCACGATAAAAAATGTTTCGAGTATCCGCTTTCGATGTCACTGGACACTATTAAAAAACTTGGGATCATTAATCTTACATCCATGGCAGCAAGTTACGGCTACACGCGATTGTTTCCACGGAAGCCAGAGAAGACTCTGGAGGATTTCTTTATAAATCGCTTTGGTGTAAAAGTTTACCAAAGGTTTTTTGAATCGTATTCAGAGAAAATTTGGGGGATCCATCCGGCTGGAATGAGCGCGGACTGGGGAGCGCAGCGTGTTAAAAACGTATCAATTGCAAAAACAATTGGCCACGCTATTCGTTCTTTGGTTCCTGAGAATTTTGGAGACAGAATATTTGGGGAAGTGGAGCGTTCATTTGTTGGACGATTTTTATACCCAAAACTCGGTGCTGGACAAATGTGGACAAAGGTTGCTGACTCCATTGAGAAAGATGGCGGAATTATTTTACGTGAGCACGAGGCCTTGTCGGTTAAAGTTTCCGGAGACAAGGTTATTGGCGTAACGGTTCGTGATATTCGCGAGCAAAAAGATTTTTATGTTCCTGTTGAGCAATGTTTTTCGTCAACCCCCGTTCGTAATTTAATTGATTCTATTGATGGTCGGGTTCCACGGGATGTTGCAGAAGTTGCCTCCGGATTGAAGTGCCGTGGGTTTATAAATGTTGGCGTTTTGTTAAAAGATTTTTCTGTCCCAGGTGCTGGGCCCAACGCCAAAGATAATTGGATATACATTCAGGAGCCGTATGCAAAAGCGGCTCGCCTGACCATTTTTAACAATTGGAGTTCTGCGTTGGTTGCAGATACACGGAACAAATGGATCTCGCTCGAGTTGTACGCACAGCCAGGCGATGAATTTTGGGGAAAGTCGGATAAGAAAATTATTGAATTTTCTGTTAATGAACTTGTTCGACTAAAAATGGCAAAGCAAGAAGATGTCCTTGAAAGTGTTGTTCATAGAATTCCTGAGGCAACACCGATTTATGTTGGAGCCTACGAGCGACTTGATGTTGTTCAGCGTTATGTTGATGACATCAAAAATTTATACATGATGGGGCGCTGTGGGATGCATCGCTACAATAACCAGGATCATGCCGTTTTATCAGGAATAAAAGCTGTCGAATCAATTGCCCGTGCGGGGATTTCAAAGACCGATGTGTGGCAGGTGAATGATGAAAAAAGTTACCATGAGGAGGAAAATGCGTGAGCCGCATACATTATTTGTTTTGTTGTGTGGGGGTGTTGGATCTCGCTTGTGGCCACTAAGTGGTGTTGATCGGCCGAAGCAGACAATTCCATTTATTGATGGGAAAACTCTTTTGGATTATACGCTTGATCGTGTTTTTTTTGCTGCGGCAAAAAACGACGAAGTCGGCGTAGTAACGACCCAGCGTCAGTTCGATATTATGCCGGTTCCATCGACAAACAAATTTGATTTTTGTGTGTGTGAACCCGCGTCTCGTGATACGGCGGCCGCAATTGCATTGTCATGCCTGAGGATGAAAAAATACGGAGACCCGGTCGTTGCATTTATTCCAATCGATCACTTTATTCCCGATACTGATGCTTTTAAAAAAGCGATTGATGTTGCAGTCAAATCTGCACTAGAGAGTGACAACATTATTCTTCTTGGAATTAAGCCGGATCGTCCAGAGACAGGATATGGATATATAAATATCCCTGAAGTCTCCAGCGGCGATGATATTTTTAAGGTCAAAAAGTTTTTGGAGAAACCAGGGATAGAAGAGGCAAAGACGCTCTTTGTTCGGGATGATGTTCTCTGGAACAGTGGAATGTTTATAGGGCGCCTGTCGGTTTTTCTTCGAGAAATTCAGCTTCACACACCAAAAGTTTGGAGTGGGGTTGTAGAATTTTCAGATGCCCGTCGTGAGTACAATTCGATTCCTAAAAAATCATTTGATCGTGAAGTTTTAGAAAAAAGCGAAACTATTTCTGTTCTTCGGTGCAATTTTGAATGGAGTGATGTTGGGACGCTGGATCGGTTTGTCGATTTTGCGAATCGTTATTCAGATGGCTCGCAGAAAAAAATTATTTCTGATCAACGGGGAAATATTGCGCATGTTCCTGGTGATGAGGTAATTTTTTTGGGGGTGGACAATATTTGCGTCGTGCGGGCAAACGGGGTTCTCGTAATTCTCAACAGATCTAAGTCAGAGATGGTCAAAGATTTGGCGCGCCAACCTCTTGGTGCGGTGCACCTATAAATTTTTCTATTTTCCAGAAACACGCAAGAATGTCCTGACACAGTAACTGTTTTATTTGTGCAATAAATATTCGTTGGAAGGTTCCGCGAAGAATAAATGGTATCTCTTTCGATCAACTGTTATACTGTGATGAAATTTTTATGATTAACGATTGGCAGCGCTTTGTGGCATCTCACTGGGCGCCCCTGACGCACCTCCAACATTGTGTGGCGGGGACATGTTGATACGTGTGCGACCTGATCTGTGAGGGGTGCGGAATCTTCTTTTTTGGGTTGCCTGGTTCGTGATGGGGTTGTGTCTGCGCGTTGTGAGGGATAGTTAATGAAAAGATGTCTGGTCGTTGGAGGCGGGGGGTTTGTTGGCGCAAACTTGGGGCGACGTCTTGCTAGGCTTGGCACCGATATCTTTGTTATTAATGAGCCGCGCAAAAAGCTCTGGCGGATTCATGACCTTCTTTTTTCCGTAGATGTTTTTCAGGCTGACGTCAGTGATTTCCGTGAGGTTCGAAGGATCGTCCGGGAGGTTAAGCCCGACGTTATATTTAACATGGTTACCTACGGTGATTCTGCGTATCAAGATGACCAAGAAAGAATTTTTGACACAAACTTTTATGCAACGGTAAATCTTTTGAACGTGTGTCGCGAGGTTGGGTTTGACTGTTTCGTAAATCTCGGAAGCTTTTACGAGTACGGTGTAAAGAAATGTCCGATGCATGAGGATATGCCGCTCGAGCCAATTTCTAGCTACGGAGTTGCCAAAGCCGCAGCAACGCAGTACTGCCTCAAAGAAGCTCTTTCAAGAAAACTTCCTGTGTACACAGTTCGTCCCTTTCTTGTATACGGGGACTTCGAGGGTGAGCATCGACCGATTCCAAAACTTTTTTCTAGTGCGCTTCGTGGAACGCCGGTCGTTTTGCCAGCTCCGCACTATCTTTATGATTTTATCTATATTGAAGATCTCATTGATTTGTTTTTGGTCGTCGAGAGAAAACGACCAAGAAAAACCTACATTTTCAACGGAGGCTTTGGGGTTCAGTATTCAATGCGCGAGTTAACTCAAGTTTTCAAATCTATCTGGCAAAATGATATTGACATTCGCTGGTCCAATGATGCGATGAACGCCTCAATGGAATCATCAAGTGTATGGTGTGCCGACGTAACGCGTGCGCAACGAGTTCTTGGATGGGTTCCGCGTCATGACTTGAGTGATGGAGTTTCAAGATTTTTCGACTGGTTTACAAGAAGCCAAGACCGATATGGTGTTTCGAAAAAAGAAACTCTTCCTGTTCGAGAAATTTCTGTTTCTCCGTAGCCTGTACGGTCGATTGGTTATAGTTTCGGAATAAACGAAATGAATGATTATTTTGTGCATGGCTCTGGGCTTGTCGGTGACTTGCGACAGTGTGTTTTTAACCCAAAAAAGTATTATCATAATAGCAGATGAAGCTAGCTTTGGTGCCAAGGAGTTTTTTGTATGCGTGGGAAAAGAGCTCTTGTTGCTGGTGGTGCTGGATTTATTGGTTGTGTGCTTACCGAAAAATTGGTAGAGCAAGGTTATTCAGTTGTTGTTGTCGACAACCTTAGCACTGGTTGTAAAGAAAAGATTTCACATTTGGTTGATGGGAAGCGCTGCGTTTTCTTTCAACACGACATCGTTAATCCCATTGATTTCCAGGTTGACCTGATTGTAAATCTTGCGTGTCCTGCGTCGCCGCCTGCGTATCAAAAGGATCCAATACAAACTCTAAAAACTTCTGTTATTGGTTCATTAAATTTATTAGAGCTTGCGCGTAAGCACAGAGCAAAGATTGTTCAGGCTTCGACAAGTGAGGTTTATGGTTCTCCATTAAAACATCCACAATCTGAAAACTACTGGGGCAATGTTAATCCAATCGGAATTAGATCTTGCTATGACGAGGGAAAGCGCGCGGCAGAGACTTTGTTTTTTGATTATCATCGTCAGTACGGAATCGATATCAAGATAATGAGAATTTTTAATACCTATGGTCCACAGATGGATATTGATGATGGTCGAGCTGTAAGTAACTTTGTAAAACAAGCTGTCCTGAATGAGCCGATAACAATTTATGGTGACGGAAAGCAAACACGATCTTTTTGTTATGTAGATGATTTAGTTTATGGGATCATGAAGCTGATAAATGTTTCTGCCGACTTTACCGGTCCGGTAAACATTGGAAATTCAGAAGAAATTACTCTTCGTACGCTTGCCGAGGAAATTAAAATGCTGGCGAATTCTTCATCGCCAATAATTTTCAAGGCTCTTCCAAGTGATGATCCTCAGAATCGAAAGCCCGATTTAACGCTGGCACATGAGGTCCTTGGGTGGGAGCCAAAAATTAGCCGCGAATATGGGCTATTAAAAACAATTGAATTCTTTCGGCAAACTTTGTCAAACAAAAAAAATCACAAGCATCAAGAAGTTTCACTGTGAAGGTTGTAGTTGCTGCGGGGGGGCGGTTCCACGCTCTTCACCTAGCCCATCAACTCGAGCGGCTGAATGTGCTGCATTCACTTATTACGCACAGTTACGAGACAAAAGATCGCGATTATATTTCGCGAAAAAAAGTTCGGAATTACAACAGTCTCATGTTGCTGAGAAAGCTATACCAAAAGTGCCGTGGTGGAAAATTTATTTCCGAGTCGCGATGGTATATGGTTGCGGATAATTTATTTGATAAGTATTTTCAAGCGCAAATGAAACAGCTTGGTGAATTCGATCTGCTGGTTGGATGGTCGCATTATGTTCTTGGTGCAATTCCGACTGCAAAAAAAGCCGGGGCAAAAATTGCCATTGAATGCGGATCTATGCATATTTTGGAAATTGATCGGATAATGCGTCGCGAATATGAAAGTGTTGGTATAAAATACGACGCGATTTGCCAGAAAAATATAGATAAAATATTAGAAGAGTATGATCATGCAGATACAATCGTTGTTGCATCTTCTTGTTCTGAAAAAAGCTTTGTCGAGCATGGAATTCCAAAAGAAAAAATAATCAGTGTTCCATATGGAACAGACTTCACTCGTTTTTTGGCGGAGCGGAAGCGGGGTTCCGGAAAGTTTGTAGCTTTATTTGTTGGTATGGTTGGGCTCCTGAAGGGGGTCCACTACCTCATTGATGCGTGGAAAAAGTTGAACCTGAAAAATGCAGAGCTGTGGTTTGTTGGTGCCATTAGGCCAAATGTGCGTGCTTTTATTCAGCAGCATTTGGATGTTGATGGGATAAAATTCCTTGGTTCTTTTTCTCAGGAGAAACTTGCAAGAATTTATCAGCAAGCCTCAGTATTTGTTTTTCCGTCAGTGTCTGATGGATTTGGGATGGTCATTGCTGAGGCGATGGCATCCGGTTTGCCGGTTATCACCACTGAAAATACTGGCGCCTGCGAGATTCTAAATGACAGTGAGCATGGTTTTATTTTGCCTATTCGGGATGTTGATGCGTTGGCAGAAAAAATATTATGGTGTTACGAGAATCGTGAAGAAGCATTTCAGATGGGTTTAGCAGCACAGAAACATATTCAACAATTTACGTGGGATGTCTACGGGGAGAGGATTGTTGAGGAGTACCGAAAGTTTCTCGGCTGGCGGGAATCGTCGGCGAATGATGACGCACTTCATAGTACTTTGCTTTAGTCACTATGGGGGAATGTTTTGCACGATTGCTTTCACCTTTGCTCTCGCAAGATTACTTTGTCCGAGTGATTTTGGTGCGGTTGCGACACTTCTTTTTTTCTTTGATTTTTTCAATTGGGCTACCGAATGGGGCTGGGAACAGGGCCTTATGGCTAATCGCGAGGCCCCGCTAAGTCGTGCCGCTAGCACGCACCTATGGATTAGAATTGTTACAGGATTTTTGCCACTTTTAGTTATTGGATTATTTTTTCCGCTAGTTGTAAAAATGATTCCACCACATCGCATGACGCTGCTGTCGATTTTGTGCCTAGCATACTTTTTCGAAAAAATGAGTCTTACATATCGGACTGTTCTCGAGCGTACCTACAAATTAAAACACCTTGCTGCTTTTGAGTTTTCTGCGAATGTCTTCAGCTATACGTGTGCTTTTATTGCTGCAATTTTCGGTTTAGGTGCAATGAGCTTGGTTATCCAGCGGCTGGTTGAAAAAATGACAATGTTTTTTGGATATCTTTGGTCGAGTCCGTGGAAATTTGGAATTGAGTGGGACCTAAAAATTGCTAAGGCGTCATTTAAAACATTTGGCATAGCGAGTTGGTCAGGAGGAATTTTAGCGCTTGTGGCTTATACTTCCATGATCCCGCTTATCAGTTCATTAGTTGGAACGCATCAGGCAGGGCTTTACTCCCGTGCCTTCAGCATGGGAACATTTCCAATTATGCTGACAGCGATATTCCAAAGATTGACGTTGCCAATTTACGCACATAATCAGTTTAAGCCGGATCCAATTCGTCGTGTTTTTATTAAGGCGCAATCGTATAAATTTATACTTCTTGTTATTCCGCAGGCGATGCTAGCAATTACAAGTTACTGGTGGATTCCAATATTTCTTGGGCCACAGTGGATTGAAGTGATTCCAGTGTACCAGGCCCTTGCGGTGTATGGTATCGTCCGGGCTTTTTATGACGATGTTGTTCCTGTTTTGACTTACGGATTTAAGCGTCCTTGGGAAATTGCTAAGAACCATGTTGTGCAGGCCGTTATTATCGTGACACTTGGACCTATTGCTGTGATTTCAATGAAAGCACTTGGTGGGGCGATCGTGATGTCTTTTTCTATGGTGGTTGTTACATTAATCTTCTGGAGGAAAGTTTTTGACACAATTCAGTGTCGGCGGAAAGATTTTATTTTACAGTTCGCTATAGTTTTTCTTCGGGCTCGTCGATTTGTTCGTGGGCACAAGGTTTGGTGATTTGGTAAAAATGGAACAAAGTTCTCTCTACATTATTTGACTAGTGCGGTATCTTAAAATGTTGTGGTAAAGGTAGAGCGCAGGAGGAACTGTGAAGAAGCCTGAGATTGCGATTTTGTCTTTGCATCCACATAACTACGGCGGCATCCTTTCCTTTTTGCGTGTGGTGCATAAGTTTTGTTCCAAATATTTTACTCCAACTGTTTTCTTTTTGGGTTTTGATAGTGAGATTTCAGCTTCACTTCGTGGAATGAAGTTCAAATCTCATGTGAGAAGAACAGAATACTTTGGAATGAAGTGTGTGGAGATCGGAGCTCGGTGGGCTTTTTGGGAGCCAGGGCATTACGCTAATACAATGGCTGACTGGGAAAATGAGCTTAGCCACTTTAAATATTTTTTTGCTGCAAGCGGAACGCCGGTGGCGGCGCAGCCCCTTGCTGTTCTTGGGAAACGCTTTCTTGGGTGGTACGCAACACCGTATTCAGAAGATCGCAAAGAGCGTGTTAGATTGATGTCGTGGCCAAGGCACATCGTTGATTTTTCCGGCCAAAAATTTATGGAGTCGATTGAACGAAATGTCCTTGATTCGACGAATCGTGTGCTCGCATTAAGTTCTTATTCTTACAGCGGGTTCATCAAGCGATCTCCTGGAATTGAACGCAGAATGTCGATTTGTGGATATCCGGTTGAACCAAAAAGTGCACGAGCATCGTTTGATAACAAAACGATTGTTGCAATCGGACGATTCAGTGATCCAAGAAAAAATCCGGCAATGCTCTTTGAGGCATTCGACAAAATTTATAAAAAGATTCCAGGGGTTAGACTTCTTGTGATTGGGACTCCACCAAAAAATCGCGTGGTACTAAAATACGGCGGACGGGAATCATTCAAACAAATCACTTTCACTGGCTATGTTGATGAGCAGCGCAAGGAAGTTCTTTTCTCGCAAGCAAGCTTACTGCTTTTGACGTCGCATCAAGAGGGGCTTGGAATTGTTGGGCTTGAAGCTCTTGCTCATGGAATTCCAGTTGTTGCAACTGACTGTGGTGGCCCGAGAGATTATCTTGTCACGGGAAAGAACGGATACCTCGTGAGAGTTAACGATGTTGACGACATGGTTAACAAGGCCGTTAAAATTCTTGAAAGCCAGTCTCTTTGGCATGAGCTCAGCATTGGAGCTCATGAATTTATTCGTGAGAGATGTACTGAAGAGTTTATATTCAATAAGTTCAAAATGGGACTTATGCGGGTGTACCCAGATCTAGAAGAAATGTTTGAGGTCGTCGATGAAAATTCTAGTGGTGGGGCACACGTACATCTCGGAAATCAACCGCACAAAATGGACCAGATACGCTAGAGTCTTTCCGCATGACGATATTACTGTTATTTCCCCAAGTACTTGGGGGGGGCAGTTGTTTCCGAAAGAGTGTGGGAAAGATTGTTGTACTTTAGAAAATTGCGAGTTCATTGTGCTCCCTGCGCAAAGAACCGGAAATGAAGTTCTATATGCGTACAACACTATGCAACTTTTGCGCGTAGTGCGACGCATAAAACCTGACATTATTTTTGTTGAGCAAGGCGAACATGCCTTGAGCTATCTGCAAACAATTTTTGTAACAAAGTTCGTTTCTCCAAAGTCGAAGCTTGCATTTTTTTCGTGGATAAATTGGAAGCCAAAACTTTCATTTAAAAGCAAAGTATTTCTAGGGGTGACTGGGTGGCTTTGTAGAAAGTTTTCTGACGGATTCATTGTCGGAAATAAAGACGCACAAGAGCTGCTTACGAAGAAGCTTTCAAAGGTTCCAAATGCAGTAATTCCACAACTTGGTGTTGCGCCACAAGATTCACTAATTCCTGTGGAACATCGCGGGAAAAAAATATTGTTCATTGGTCGCCTTATGAAAGCAAAGGGTGTATTTGAATTGCTTGAAGCCTTTCTGTTACTTCAAAATGATTTTTTCGAGTGGCAACTGCATTTTGTCGGTAGCGGCCCAGATAAAAAAGAGCTGTTGAAGTCCGCACAAAAGGATGATCGCAACAAAGTTTTTTTTCATGACACTGTTCCACACAATGAAATTTTCCCCATTATGAAGTCGGCATCGATTTTAGTTTTGCCATCACGTGATACACCCGAGTGGCGCGAGCAATTCGGCCATGTGCTGATAGAAGCAATGGCCTGCGGTGTTGCGGTGATTGGCGGTTGCGGTGGGGCAATTCCGGAAGTCGTTGGTGATGCCGGGATCGTACTTCGCCGTGGAGATGTTAGTGAGTTGAAAGTCAGTTTGCGCTCGCTTATGTCAAATGATAAACTGCGCAAGGCGTTTGTGGAGAAAGGGTTTGATCGTGTTCAAGCTCTTTATGCACACGAGGTGATTGCCGAACAAATTTCCGCTTTCTTTAAAAAGCTTATGTCGTAGGTGTGCGGCATTCGAAATACGTGGTGTTTTCTGAGAGGCGTGGGGATGAAAAAAATTGTAATTATTGGTGCGGGCTACGTCGGACTTATTACGGCGGTTTGCTTCGCGCGGAAGGGACACAAGATTCTTCTTGTGGAAAATCATAAAGATCGGATTCGTGCGCTTCTTGATGGGAAGGCCCCATTTTTTGAACCAGGACTTTCTCCATTGCTTACGCAGGCCATCGAATCTAAACAGATAACTTTCGTTGAAGAAATTTCCTTTGCGATGGCAGAAGAGCCTGAGCTAGTTTTCTCATGCGTTGGAACACCTCCTGCGGATGACGGATCAGCTGACCTTTCGTACGTGTGGCAAGTTATGACACAGATCGCTACGTCGCTTAAAAGTTATGCAGTCATCATCAACAAGTCGACCGTCCCTGTGAGCACCGCACGCAGAACAAAAAAATTAATACAAGGTGTGCTGAAGCAACGTGGTGTTTCGATTGACTTTGATGTTGCATCGGTTCCTGAGTTCTTGCGCGAAGGCAACGCCGTTAACGACTGCATCAGTCCGGATCGAGTTGTTGTTGGTGTTGACTCGGAAAAAGCGCGTAAAGTTTTGTTGGGGCTATATAAAGATTTTTTACAAACTTCGGACCAATTTATTGCGATGAATTTTGAATCAGCGGAGATGACAAAGTATGCATCAAACCTGATGCTTGCAACTCGAATAAGTTTTATGAATCAGCTGTCGCTTTTTGCCGATGCTGTTGGCGCTGATATTGCTCAGGTTCAAAATGGAATGTCGCGCGATCGTCGGATTGGCCCAAGCTTTTTAAATGCGGGAATTGGATACGGTGGGAGTTGCTTTCCAAAAGATGTCCAGGCTGCGATTCACATGGCCAAGGAGGCGAATACTCCGCTGACCATTGCGCAAGAAGTTGAGGATGCAAACCAAGCACAGCGTGCCGCATTCATGAAAAGAATTTTTGAGCACTACGGACCAGAACTTTCGAGTAAGCGATGTGGGATCTGGGGACTTTCATTTAAGCCAGATACCGACGACGTTCGATGTTCACCTGCTCAGACAGTTGTCGCGGAGATGAGCGACAAGTGCCAGAGTGTTTTAGCGTACGATCCGCTAGCAATTGAAACTTTTAAGAGCGAGTACAGCGGCCCGGCCGTGAGTTATGCAAAGTCTGCAGAAGATGTTTTAGAAAACTCTGACTTCCTGATTATCCTGACCGAGTGGAGCGTGTTCAAACAAACACAACTCAATGAGTTTTTGAAACTTGCGGATAGAACAATTTTTGACGGTCGAAATTGTTTCGAGCCGTATGACATGATCCTGACTGGGATTTCTTATTTTACTGTTGGCAGAAATGTTTATAGTTCTCCGCCAGAAGCGCTTGAAATTGCGCATCACGATCTTAAGGAGCGTGCGGCGGGCGGACAATAAACCATCTTGGGAAGGGCTGCTATGTGTGGGATTTCCGGCTTAGTTGGAAAACGTGTCGGTTGCAAATCTTTTGATCGCGACCGAGCATTCAAAATTCTTGAGGCATCCACCGAAGCGATTGCGCATCGTGGTGAAGATGGCACTGGATTTTACATCGACGACCAAGCGCGATTCATGATGAGTCATCGTCGACTTTCAATTGTTGATCTTTCTGCTGCAGGCATCCAGCCGATGCACACTCCAGAAAAAAAACATGTGCTTTCATTCAACGGAGAAATTTACAACTATCGTGAACTTGCAAAAGAGCTTCGTGAACTTGGGATAGAGTTTCATTCGAAAACCGACACCGAAGTTTTGATGTACGGCCTTGCGAGGTGGGGAATCGATTTCATCTTACGACTCAAAGGAATGTTTGCCTTTGCCTTCTGGGATGAAGCTGCTGGCACGATGTACATCGTGCGTGACTCTCTTGGAATCAAGCCGGTGTACTGGACAGAGGTCATGGTTGGTGACGTCGAATCTGTTTTGTTTTCTTCAGAAATGAAGGGAATACTCGGAAGTGAAATTGTTCCTCGAAAAGCAGACCTAGAAGCAATTCAATTCTATCTCCGGTATAACGCGATTCATCCGCCACACACCGCGATTGAGGGTGTGAATGCTCTGATGCCTGGACACTATCTCGAGATATCCCGAGATGGCATCAAAGAAATAGAGTACTGGAATGTTGCCAACGCAAAAACAAACCCCGAGCAGCCTTCGTATGAAGAAGTTGCAAAGCAGACTCGCATAGAACTTGGTGCGGCAGTTGATCGCCATCTTTGCGCAGACACGGAAGTTGGCGCCTTCCTCAGTGGTGGCATTGACTCGGGCGTTCTTGTTGCGTTGATGCGCGAGCGCCGTGACGATGTTATTCATACTTTTAATGTTGGCTTTGATGCTGAAGGTGAGTATCTCGACGAAACTTCTTCGGCAGAGAATGTGGCAAAACGTTTTAATGCCAGCCATGAGACATTCAAAGTTGATGGGATAACGGTTCGGTCGTGCTTCGATGATTTCATCCATGCGATCGATCAGCCGAGTGGTGATGGCTTAAACTCGTATCTCGCATCTCGCGTTACCTGCAGCAAGGTTAAGGTTGCTTTTTCCGGCCTGGGTGGCGACGAGCTTTTCCTTGGTTATCGATACGCTAGGGAAGTTGAGAAGATGCAGTCGTGGAACAGAGTTCCAGTTCTTCGCCTTGCCATTCCGATCGCGAAATTATTTTACGATCGCTTAAAAATTGCGAGGAAGGCTGCGTTCAGGATGGCATGGGGATTTTTACAGCATTGGCCGAACCAAAGTTCTGCGCTTTATCATGCCTACAAAGCTATCCGGACAGATGCGTCAGCAAGCGCAATTTCGCCGCTGCTCATGCGTGGATCTGAGGCTCCGTACACGATGGATCGAGTCGGGGAGCTTTTTGAAAGTGAAAAAGATCTTCTTAACGCTTTCTCAAAATCAGATCTTGCGTGGTACGACGCAGGCACTTTGCTCCGTGATTCTGATGTTGTGAGCATGGCTAATGGCCTTGAGCTTCGGGTTCCATTTCTCGATCACGATTTGGTTGACTATATGCTAACTTTGCCAAGCTCGTACAAGCGACACAAAGGTCGCCACAAGTCGCTGCTGATCGATGCATGCGCAGATATTTTACCACGGGAGGTTTCTGAAGCGCCGAAGCGTGGCTTTGAAATGCCGGTTGGCTTTTGGCTTGTGAAAAATTTTACGCCGGAGCTGCGGGCGCTTCCCGGAACACCATGGCTTTCTACTCAAGCTGTCCGCGACCTTGTTGAAAAGCTCTACCGCAAACCGCGCGAATATCGAGAAGTCTGGTCCTTGATCGTTTTAAAAGCCTGGGCCGAGCAGTTTAAAATAGAACTACCAGAGATTTAGGTAACCGACAGTGAAACGAATCCTTTACGTTCATCATGGTGTTGGCCTTGGCGGTGCGCCATTGAGCTTGCTCTACCTCGTGAAAAATCTTGATCGAGAAAAATACGAGCCGCATGTTTTGTTCATGCAAAACTCAGAAGCAGTGCAAATGTTTAAAGACCACGGGATCACAGTCCATGGTCCAATCAACCGTGCACCGTTTTCCCACAGCGTGATTTGCTGGTTCAAGTGGTATCATCCGCACAGACAGCTGCGTGCGTGGCGAGACAGTATCAAGATTTGGAGGACAGATGCTGAGTTGTGGCTGAACAAAATCCAGCCCGACCTCGTTCACCTCAACAGTTCCGCAGCGGTTTGGTTTGGTCTCATGGCAAAAAGGATGGAAATTCCTGTCGTGTGCCACGTTCGCGAACCGTTGGCGCGTGGGTACCTCGGAGTACGCAAAAATTTTCTGACACGCGCTGTCGGCCGCTGTGCGACCAAAATTGTTCCAGTGTGTCGAAACGACAGCAGGCCTTGGCGGAAGTCTCCCAAAGTCGAGGTGATCTACAACGCGGCGTCACCGGAGAAGTTTAAGCCTGTCGAAGTCTCAAAAAGTTTTTTAGAAAAGCATCGTCTCAAACCGAGTGACCCAAAAATTTTGTATGTCGGTGGGCTTTCGATGGAGAAGGGTGCGCTTCACATCCTCCGTGTTTTCAAAAGAATTGTTATGCGAAAACCTCAAGTTAAACTTTTGCTTGCCGGCTACTGGGACTTTGAAGTTTTGCGAGGAAGCGGCTTCAAAGGTTTTCTTCGTCGCAACCTTGCCGCCGGTCGCCATGCAAAGAAGGTGCAGAAGCTTCTTTTCGAACTTGTTGGCTCTTTGAGAATTCTTGGCCCAGTGCACAACATGCCAGAGGTCATGTCGGTTAGCGATGTCCTTGTATTTCCAGCCCAGGTTGGGCACTTTGCCAGGCCAGTAATAGAGGCGGGCTTTGTCGGGAAGCCAGTCGTTGCTTCCAAGCTTCCGCCCCTCGATGAGTTGGTTATTGACAAAAAAACCGGCTTTTTGGTTAATCCGCGCAACGAAGTTGCATGGTGTGAAAAACTTTGCAACCTTCTCGGCAACAGAGAACTTCGCGAGCGGATGGGAGCTGCAGGGCTTCAGCAGAGCATGGAGCGCTTTTCATTGAGTGCACAAGCTTTGAAAATTGATGCCTTGTACGAGAGAATCCTCGGATAACAAAAAATATAATGAAAACCATAGATATGCTTCTTGTAAAAGAGAGGCTGCGCCAAGATCGTTCGGTCAATTTAATTGCCTCAGAAAATTACACCAGCGATGCTGTCATGCGAGTGGTTGGCTCGTGCCTGACCAACAAGTACGCAGAGGGTCGTCCTGGCAGACGATTCTATGCTGGCTGCGAAGTCGTTGACGAAGTCGAGGCCCACGCAACTGAGCTTGCCAAGAAAATCTTTGGGGTTGAGCATGCGAATGTTCAGCCACACTCAGGCTCCAATGCGAACCTTGCGGTCTTTCTCGCTGCGCTAAAACAGGGCGATACGATCCTCAGCATGTCGATGGACGCGGGCGGTCACCTGACGCACGGTTACAAGAAAAATATTTCGAGCATGCTGTTCAATGTCGTCTCGTACGGAGTCGATAAGAAAACCGAGTGCATCGACTACGACGAAGTCGCTCAGCTAGCAAAACTTCACAAGCCAAAGCTCATTGTTGCAGGAGCATCTTCGTACTCTCGAGAAATTGACTTTGCAGTGTTTGGAGTGATCGCAAAAAGCGTTGGTGCGCTTTTACTTGCGGACATTGCGCACATTGCGGGTTTGGTTGCAACGGGTCTACACCAAAGTCCTGTTCCTCATGCGGATTTTATTACCGCAACAACACACAAAACATTGCGTGGCCCTCGTGGTGGCTTGGCGATGTGCCGTGCAGAGTTTGCCTCAGCGCTTGACCGCGCAGTGATGCCTGGAACGCAAGGCGGACCATTGATGAATGTTATCGCTGGAAAGGCAGTGGCATTCGAGGAAGTTTTGACGAACGAATTTCGCGATTATCAAAAGCAGGTCGTCAGCAATGCGCGTGCGATGGCAAACAAATTTGTGGAGCTTGGTTTTCGCGTCGTGTCTGGCGGAACCGACAACCACATGTTCTTGCTCGA
>JABIAA010000022.1 GCA_018656485.1 bacterium
CACTTAGCGGCGGCTGGATTCTCCTCACGATATTTGGAGGATTAAAATTATTCAAAAGAAAGCGTTATCAGTTGACCGCAATAATTTGTTTTTGTAGAGTTCGACAACACAAAATAAAATTGAGTGAAACGAGATTAAATAAAACGAAACGCAGTGAGTTAAATAAATCAGTATAAACCCAACAGACAGTTCAAAATAAAAATCAAAGGCTCCAACAACATGAAGAAAATTTACCGACTGCTTTTACTTGCAACATTTTTTACAAATTCAGTATTCGCATGGCGCTGGGAAGCACCAGATATACACAACGGAGCTATGGCAGAGATCCACTGGAAAGAACAACTAGACGCATTTTTTGACAAGATAAAACGGGGGCAACAAGACAACGCATCCCGTGACGACAAACAATATTACGAATATTCAAAAAAAATCAATTCTCTTTTTATTACTTCTCGTAGAGCGACATATCGCGCGCCCAACGAAGCAGAGCGGTTACCACCAGAAATTTGGGAACTTACAAGTCTCCGCCACCTGAGTCTAGACCACAACATAATTTCGACGTTGCCACCAGAAATTGGAAACCTGACAAACCTTGAATCACTTTCCCTCGACGACAATCAACTTACATCGATTCCACCAGAAATTGGAAAGCTTAGAAAACTCCACTCCCTGCGACTTGCGAATAACAAATTAACAGCGATTCCAGAAGAAATCGGAAATTTCCAAGACCTCTTTGAGCTAACTGCCAACAACAACAAACTGACATCTATACCATCACAAATTGGCAAACTTAAAACACTGGGGCATCTAAAGCTCCACCACAATCAACTTACATCAATACCAAAAGAAATTGGAAATCTTACAAAATTAGCAATCCTGTCTCTCCACCACAATCAGCTAACGTCGCTACCACCAGAAATTGGACGCCTTAAGAGACTCATTAGGCTGAGCAGCAACAACAACAAGCTGACATCGCTACCACCAGAAATTGGACGTCTTAAGAGACTCTTTAAGCTGAAACTCCACCACAATCAACTAACGTCGCTACCACCAGAAATTGAAGGGGCAGAATCTCTTTTCTACATTGATCTCTCTAACAACCAATTAAAAACTCTGCCATCACAAATGAAATTCCTTAACAACCGGATGAATCTTAATGTCAGAGAAAACCCAATTCGGTACATTCCAAAAGGTCTTTGGAATTGGCAAAATGAATTTCGTTACATTCCAAAAGAGCTTTGGAGCTGGAAAAACGATAACAACCTTGACAGAAAAATTTTTCTGGATGCGCCACCAATACCGCAACCTGACTCTCTTGGGATTGTAGAACTTTCGCATCCGCAAGACAGAATGTGGGTACAGAGTGAATGCAAAAACAATCCGTGGTACAAAAGAAAAATTCAAGGTTTTCGATACACGGAGCTTCTAAACGAAACAGTTCGGCCACAAAGCTGTAGTGTTGATTGTTGGCCTACGGATGCGGGTTCGTCTATTGAAAATAAAGTTACCATAGTATTTGAGTCACGCGAGCAGCTGGAAAACTTTGCGTTGGAATCAGAACTATTTAAATGGACAGGAGAACTCGAAAGAATTCAGGTTCTCAATCTACAAAACTTACAACTCACAGAAATTCCTGAATTCGTTTTTAAGTGTAAAAACTTAGAGCGACTTTTTCTCGAAGACAACTACATTGAAGACGTTCCTGAAATAATCTCTGAGCTAAAAGAGTTAACTTTTATCAGCCTTGGAAATAACCGGATGCACAAACTTCCAAGATCATTGAGAAAACTTACAAAACTTCGTGGTTTGCTTCTCGATGCAAACCCGCTCGATGCGATGGATCCTATTCCAAATCTAAGGCACTTAAAATATCTAGAATTTATCTCGATGAATTCTGAAGTTGCAAATCGCTTAGGAATGGAGGCCATTTCTAATGAAGATCAAAAAATAATAGATTCTGAAATTCCAGACATGTCTGTCATGGTGAAGCCATCGGTCTCACGGCACAGCAATTACTGCGTTATCAGTTGACCAGCCGTCGCTCGCGATGCGAGCTATGGCCGGCATGCCGGGTAAAGGATGATTTCTAAAAGGATTTAAGAAAAAAATGAAGACGGTTGTCCACTTAGCGGCGGCTGGATTCTCCTCACGATATTTGGAGGATTAAAATTATTCAAAAGAAAGCGTTATCAGTTGACCGCAACAATTTGTTTTTGTAGAGTTCGACAACACAAAATAAAATTGAGTGAAACGAGATTAAACAAAACGAAACGCAGTAAGTTAAACAATGCTGAGCAGCGCGATGCAAAATCCTGTGAACATCGGGAACAGGGGAGAACTCCCCACGTTTCGTCATGTTGAAAACCGGTGAATAAATTTAATGCGCTAGCCAGAGCTGGACCGTGGGTGAAGGCTGAGCCTTCCTCAATGCAAAAACAGAGAATCAAAAGTAAAATTTATGAGACTCATCGGAATTGAACCACAAGAAATAATTGAACCTCAACGACAAAGTCACTCCTGCACCATTATCTAGCGGGCTTGAACCCAAACCTTGCGGGCAGGAGCCTCGTTATTTTTGCATTTCTGAAATGTAGTTCACGACGTCACCGACGGTTTTGAATTTTTCTGCGGCATCGTCGCCGATTTCAATATTGAATGCTTCTTCGATGTTCATAACAATCTCAACAACATCGAGGGAATCCGCTCCAAGATCTTCTAGAGTTGCATCATCTTGAATTTCATCTGCGGAGATTTTTAATTTCTCTGAAATGACACGAACTATCTTTTCTCTTATTTCTTCAGTTGAAAAAGACATTGTCCACCTGCTCCTAAGTACTAGGCCTGATAGAATCTAGAATAAACTTAGAACTCTTTTTAGCAAGGGATAAACTTATAAATCACATTGACAAAGCAATCACCAAATACGATACTTCGAGAATGCGTCCCGAAAATTACGAGAAAACTTAATGAAAAAAATTATCTTGTTCGCGCTTCTCATCGGAGCAACAAACATTGTCTCCATGAGAGAAGAGAAGTCTGAAAATTGCGAACCGATCGTTGTGCTTACAGAAATAAAAAATAACGTTGTTGGCTTGTACTTGGACTTTGTAAAAAAAATAATCGCAGGCGACGATCACATCAACTGCCGAGCCCTTGAAAGTCATCACTTTACAGTTTACTGCCACATGTCACCGGCAGCGTTAGAACAAATAAAAGAAGACTTAGAAGAAATACTTAAAATTCCTGAAGAAGAATTTAAAACGCGACTTGAAAAGTTTGCCTCGGTCATAAACGAGTACAGCTCATCCGCATTTCATCCTGCCAACGGCAAAGACCCGTTCTTCTTCGGAGAGCAAACTAAACCGATTCTCGAAGCCGCAAAGCTTTGTAGACAAAAAGGTGTACGATTCGAACGACAGCTACAATCTAAGTTGTAAACTCGTCTTCTGTTTTTTTTGCGCAAGAAACAAGGTTCGCCTCTTTTTCTTTGATAATCCTCTGAAGATTGTCTATATCTTCTTGGTTGTTAACCGAAACGATTGTTTTCTCTGGCCACTCACGCTTCAACATTTTTGCAAACTTGTCGTTAGGGCCGATTTCAATAATGATGTCCATGTCTCTAAAATGCTGCATACTCTGCCACCAAAGAACATGTGAACTTGTTTGACGAACAATTGAAAGGCGAAGCTCCGCAGGACTTGAAACTTTTTGCGCCATCATGTTGTTGACCAGAGGCACTCTAAGTTTTTTAAAGTCTGCTTTGAAAAGGTACGGTGAAAATTGCTGTTCCGCCATGCGAGTTAATCTTGAATGGAATGACCCAGAAACTGGAAGCATGATCGCTTTTCCACGAAGGATTTCGACATCACGCTTGACCTCCTCAAGTTCCGGAATCGTTCCAGAAACAACATACTGTGTCGGTGAGTTGTAGTTAACAACTTCTGCAACACTAATATTATTTTCTGGTTGGTTGTACTGGTCACAAATAAATCGAAGTTGCTCGTACGGAAACGCAAGAACAGCGAGCATTCCGCCGTTCTGTCGATCCATATTTTCTTTCATAATTTGCGCACGCTTCTTGAGAAGATAAAGACCATCAACAAAGCTCATGCCACCGGCGGCGTAAATCGCGGAGTATTCTCCAAGACTATGCCCGGCAACAAGATCAGGCTCAATGCCATATTTATTTTTTAGAAGTGAAAAGATCGATGCACTAACCAAAAAGATCGAAGTTTGTGAAACCATGATGTCTCGCAACTCTTTTTCTGAAGATGCAAAGCACGCACGAATAAAATTCATGTCGAGACATAAACTTGCCTCCTCAAAGCGTTCCTGGATGCTACGCTCTTCATCGTAGAGCTCTTTACACATCCCAAGGTGCTGAGAACCTTGCCCAGGGAAGATCATCCCAATGGATAATTTGTTTTTTACTTTAACTTTATCTTTCCCGACCGACGATCTAACTCGCGACTCGGCTTGTGAATCGACAATAAATGTATTCATCGAATAACCTCCACCTCCCTAACTTCCATGGTTTAAGCTTACACTTTGGGGGAGAGAATTCAATTTGAATCAAAAAAGCTGTGTTTTGAGAGCTTTTACGCGAGCAAGGAGTTCGGACTCATCCAAAAAGAGCATAATTTCGAAGATTCCTGGGCTGCACACCCCACCGGTAATCGCTAGCCTTAGAGGCTGCGCAAGCCCTACAAGCTTGGCTCCATGGGCCACAGCAACGCCCTTCGCTGCTTCCAAAAGTGCCTTTGCATCGTTGGTCTCGTGATTTGCTAGAAATTCGTAGAAATCGTTGAGCATTGGGCCCGTCTTATCAGATCGCCACTTTTCAATTAGCGACAGGTTTAAATCTTCTGGGCCTCGAGCAAGATTCAGTATTCCTGAAACAATTTCCGTGACCCGTGACGCACGAGATCGATACATCTCGACCAGCGCTGCTAACGCCTCGTCATCCCATTTTTCTCGGAGTTCTTTCATTCCATCCGGCTCGACATCGGTCATTGCGTCAATGACTCTGGCGATGGTTGCTTCGCGGATGTAGACTCCGTTGAGCCAGTCGAGTTTCTTCTGATCGAACATTGCGCCTTTTTTGTTCACGTCGTCAAAGTTGAAGATCCGAACAAGTTCCTCCCGTGAAATCATCTCAACGTCACCATGCGCCCAACCTAGACGCACGAGATAATTGAAAAGCGCCTCGGGAAGAAATCCCTGATCGCGATATTCAGTGACGGAAACCGCCCCGTCCCGCTTGCTCAAACGAGATCCGGTCGGACCAAGAATTAATGGAAGGTGTACGAACTCTGGAATCATTTTTCCAAGTGCACGATAAATCAAAATTTGTTTCGGCGTGTTGGAAATGTGGTCCTCACCTCGGATGACATGAGAAATTTCCATCTCGATGTCATCAAGGACAACAACAAAGTTGTACGTTGGACTTCCGTCACGGCGAACAATCACAAAGTCGTCAAGCTGCCCCAGTGCAACTTTTACTTCTCCGCGGATAAGATCCTTGAAAGCTACCTCTGTGATGTCCTCAGGAAGTTTAAAGCGCACGCAGTGAGGTTTTTGTAGATCTTCTTCGGTGTAAATTTTTTTACAACAGACTTTGTCGTATTTTTTGCCAATCTCTTCTGGTTTTCCAGATGCAGCTTTGTCGCAAAAACATGGGTACGCCAAACCCTTCTTCATTAGCATCTTCGCTGCGGCAACATGTACTTCCGAACGATCCCGCTGGAAAACAACAGGCTCATCTGACTCAAGCTGTAACCACTTGAGCGAATTTGAAATTGAATCAACATATTCTTTTTTTGAACGTTCGAGATCGGTGTCCTCGATTCGCACAACGTAAGTTCCTGCATGACGACGTGCAAACACCCAGTTGAAAATCGCAGTCCTAACACTTCCAATATGGAGATGCCCTGTCGGAGATGGCGCAAACCGAACCCGAACTGGCGCATTTCGAGTCTTTGCAACACTCATGACACACCCTCTCGAATTATATTTTTTAGTACGAAATCATTTTCATTTTTTCGCGTGCCTTGCGAACCCATGGCGACTCGTAGCGACGCTCAGAAATCTCGGCAACGCGATAGTCGACGATAAGTTGGCCAAACCAACTGCGTGCCTCATCGTACTCGCCATCGAAGTAGTAGTGTTCGCCGAGTCGGAAAAGCGCCAAGTCATGCGCAACATTGGATTTGTCCAAAGCAATTTTCTTTAATTTTTTGAGTCCAATTTCTTGTTCGGCTTTGTCGTTGGAATCCAACTTTATAAGCGCAGTAGCTACTGCATAGTATGGTCGAACTTTTTTCGAAAATTTAGGTTCCGCAAGCTCAATCAACTCAACAGCTCTCTCAGCCTGCCCAAGTTTGTGTGACGCCTCAGCTTCCATCGCCAAGAACATCGGAGCCAATGCCGACCCTTTGTGTTGGTAATAAGCCTCTTTGGCCTGCTCTTCAACCCGTTTCCACTTTTCTTCTTGGGTATCAAAAACAACAGAGGAAAAATCGACGCGGGTATCTTTCGATTTTATTTCGCTATCATAAATTTTTCTAACATCATGCAAGGCTCGGTGTGCACGAACATTCCGTGAATATCGGTAATGTAAAACACCAAGAACACCAAGCGTTAAAATACTCGTCGCGATAAGCGTAGCAACAAGCTCGCGGCGATACTTCATAGCAAACGAGTATATCCTAGGAAACAGCATTTCCAGTTCAGCAAAAATATCCATGATTACTCCACTCTATCACACTTTTTTTCGCCTAAAGATACTCTAGGCTGCACAATATCACGTACATCGTCAATGTGTCGTCGGTACGGAACTCCAACAAACAAGTCCCCACCAAGCTCATCAAGTAGCCGAATCGCAGTTTCACCGGCATGGGCAACTTCGTCTGCATTGGCACTTCCGTGCATTCCCATAACAAATCCATTGACCCCTGCCAATACGCCACCGCACCACCATCGGCGCTTGAATTTTTCAACCTCTTCTTTGAAGTTACTGCTGTCAGCATCACAACAAGAAGGCAAAACACTCGTCGCCATGGATGGAAGCTGCTCAAGAGTTTTCAACATAATGTTTCCGGAAAATCCGTCCGAGACAAGCACGTCAACTTTTGCAGCCATGACATCAGCCGGCTCAACATTGCCGATGAACTCAAACATTCCACGAGAAGAAAATAGTATCTCCCTCGCAGCACGATGAACCGATGTCCCCTTTGTAGCCTCCGTACCATTGGAAAGAATTCCAACAACGGGCTTCTCAATCTTAAATAACTCTCGCGCGTACTCGGAACCCATCTGTGCATACTGAACCAAGTGCTCGGACTTAGGCTCAACCGTCGCACCAAGGTCAAGAGCAATAACTCCACGCTCAGTTAATGGCAAATAACTCACAAGTCCTGGTCGAATAATTCCTGGCTGACGCCCGAGAGAAAAAGTTGCCGCAGCTAACAATGCACCAGAGTTTCCCGCTGAAATCACGGCACTAACTTTCCCGCACTTGAGAGCCTCAAGCGCCATGACTAGGGAAGACTGCCTCTTAGCACGAACCGCCTGAACTGGAGGTTCATCCATTCCGATAACCTGAGGAGCATCAAAAATTTTCACTTCCTCTGGTCCTGAGCCCGCACGGGCCAACTCGGAAAGCAACTCTTCTTTGCGTCCAAAAACAGCAACAGCGCGCCCGCGTTTTACCAACGCGACCGCGCCATCAACTATTTCTTTTGGCGCATGATCCCCACCCATCGCATCAAAGGCGATCATACAAATCCCCGCGCACATCGTTAATCTTTTTTATCCTGCTCTGAAACATCAGCAGCTTGGGCTTCGCGGGCGACAGAAGCCTCCTGCGCTACCTTGCTCTTTGCTTGACGAACCTTGCCACGCTCCTGCATGCGCTCGGTCTTTGTTCTCAGAATCTTTACACCACGATAGTATCCACAATCTTTGCACACGGTGTGTGACGCGAGTGGAGCACTACATGTTGGACATTTACCTGCAGCTTGAGCTTTGATGCCTTTGTTGGCAAAACGCTTATCACGGCGAGTTCTTGAAACTTTTCTTTTCGGTACTGGCATGGTCCGGAAACCCCAAAATTATGTGTTCACCGCATACGTTGGCGTAGACACAACCCCAATGATGAACTAAAAAACCATCCTGGAAACTACTTGAAATCGTTGTAAGTCTACGTTTTGCTGCGCACTTTGTAAAGCTCGAACTTCCCAACAATCAAACCCAAACTCCTTGTAAAACACCCTATTTGTGGCACACTTAACTCATTCGTGGGCATCTAATAGTTGCGGTGCCCAGTAGATTGGGGTCCCCAATCAGCCATAAAGTTCAACATAAAAAGCATGACAAGAGGATTCAATGAAGGAAATTACAGTAGAAGTTATTAAACAACTTCGTGAGCAAACCGGCGTTGGAATGATGGATTGCAAAAAAGCACTCATCGAAGCAAATGGAGACATCGAAGCCGCAGCAGAGGTCCTTCGCAAGAAGGGAATCGCTGTTGCAGCCAAACGCTCCGACAACGAAACCAACAATGGCCGCGTCGCAGCATCTGTTGCCAACGGAGCTGGAGCACTCGTTGAAATCGCATGCGAAACAGACTTCGCTGCCAACACCGAGGACATGGGAAAATTTGCAGACCTAGTTGCAGGACACGTCGCATCAACCAATGCCGCCCTCGATCCAGAAACAATTCTCGAACAAACATCAGCGGGCAGCAAACTTTCGATCAAAGAAAATCTCGACGAATTAATTTCCAAAATTACAGAGAGCATCCGCATCAAGCGCTTCGCCCGCTACGCAGTTGAGCATGGCGTCGTCAATGCGTACATCCACCCTGGCGCTTCAATCGGGGTAATGATCGCACTTGAAACAAACAGTGAATTGTCCGACGATCAAAAAAGCAAACTCGCAACGGTCGCAAAAGATGTGTGTATGCACATCGCGGTCATGAATCCACTTTGCATTGATTCAGACGGCATCCCAGCTGACACACTTGCCAAAGAACAGGAAATAATCAAAGAACAGCTCAGACAAAGCGGCAAGCCAGAAGCAATGCTCGACAAAATCATGGTCGGAAAACTTCGCAAGTACTACGAAGAAATTTGCTTGATAAACCAAAAGTTCATCAAAAACGATAAACAATCCATCGGCGACTACGTAACATCATCAGCTAAAGAAGTTGGTGTTGAGAGCGTAACCGTCAAAGCGTTTGTTCGTTACGGAATTGGTCGCTAGGACTTAGCCACCGATAGATATTAACTTTATTCGGAGTGGCTTTATTTAGCCAATTACAAATTGGCTTCCAATGTAAGCAACAAAAAGCCCGAGTAGGACGAAAGCCCCTGCTCGGGTTATTTTTTTGGACCTAAAGACCATCAATCCAAGAAGTGCATGAATCGCAAAAACAAAAATTATTGTTGGGCGGAAATCTGTTAGATCTACAGGAACCTTCGAGAAAATTGAAAGCACCCCGAGAACAACCGTGCAGTTCGCAACGGCCGATCCAAGCGCATTTCCCCAAGCAATTCCATGCTCACCCTTCCGAACAGCTGTAATGTTGATCGCGATCTCCGGCAAGGTTGTTCCAATGGCAAAAAGCGTACTACCTAAAACCCCAAGACCGATGGTCGTTGCTTCTGAAATTTTAACAGCAAGCGACACTGAAACAGCCGATGCAATAATGACAAGCGCAACACTGACACATAGCTTTAGCGCAACAAGAACTGAGTTTTCCTTGTCACCGTCATTTTCGATCATCTTCTCTGGATGCTCATCCCACAACATCCACATGAGGAAGCCGTATCCCCCAAGAATTATTATTCCCATCCATGGAGTAATGACACCAACCGCAAGAACAGAGCACATGACCACCAGTGACATTAAGAGCATGAAAAGCAATTTGAAGCGATCCGAGTTTGCAACAACCAGTGAGCCAACAATGAGAGCTGGAATTCCTGGCACAAGCGCCAAGTCGGTCAAATTTGCACCGATCACATTCCCAACAGAAACATCCGTTGCACCGCGCAGCAAGGCAGTAAGCGCAACGGCTAGTTCAGGAAGACTTGTCGCAATGCCAAGAAGAAAGATCCCAATAAAAAACGGACTGACTCCCATGGCTAGCGCAAGCCGACCGGCATATTTAACCGTCCACTCACTTGAAAACCAAATAACTGCAAAGCCAAACAAAATTCCCAGAAAGGATAAAATAATCATCAAAAACCTCTAAAACCCTAAAGAGCCCATCCAACCGTACTGTACGATGCAGAAAATATTCGCATCAAGAGACAAGTTCTTATTTTACGCACAAAGAATTGAAAAACAATGGTAGCAGTATAGAATAGTGTCGTTGGCGACACAGTTAATTAAAACTTTGATAAGGAAAATAATGGAAAAATTTGAGTTCGTCGAAGGACAAACCGGTGGCTTCAAAGAAGCGATTGCGGTCGACATGGAAAAGGGAATCAAGCATTTCGAAAGAGAATTGGTAGCAATTCGAACGGGGCGCGCCTCAATCGCAATGCTCGATGAAATTCGAGTTGAGTGCTATGGCCAGTTCATGGGACTCAAAGAAGTTGCATCACTTTCCGCTCCGGATGCCAGGTTGCTCACAATTCAACCTTGGGATAAAGCCGTAATTGGTCCAATCGAAAAAGCAATTCAAATGTCTGACCTCGGTTTAAGTCCGATCAATGACGGAACAGTCATCCGACTTCAACTTCCGATCATGAGTGCGGAACGTCGTGAAGAACTTGCAAAGGTTTTGAAGAAACGCGCAGAAGAATGCCGCGTCAGCGTTCGCAACGTGCGTCGTGAGTTTCACAACCAAGTTCGTGATGCACAGAAAGATAAAGAGATTTCGGAAGACTTTGCAAAGCGGCTCGAAGATGAACTTCAAAAAGTCACAGACTCTTTCATCGAAAAAGCAAACTCGCTTCAGGCAAAAAAAGAGACCGACTTAAAACTCATCTAAGCAAAGACACAGCTTTGACGGGGAACGTGGAAAAATTACTGCCACCTTTTCATGATGTCCTTTAGCCAAAGGATTTTGTGTTCAAGTCGTTCGCGAAATTCATCAGAGATGTCGCTATAATTTGAAAAAAGGTGGTCTTCTAGTTCAAAGATTGCTTCTTTGCACAGTTGCTCGTCGCGTTCGTACAAACTGTTTGCAGCCGCTCTATGCCACAACTCACTTCGTTTTTTGTCATGCTCATGATTCGACATGTGGTTAGGATCCGGAATACCCTTTTTGCGAACTTCCTTTGGAGGACACACGGAACAAGGCTTCCGAGATTTTCTGACAGACTTTCCTTTCCCAGCAAAAACATTTGATAAACAAAAAATCGCAAAAAAGAAAATTGCCTTAAAAACTTTATTCCACATCATTTAAAGCAAACCTAAATTAGTTTAAGATTTTTTTGGCAATTGACGTTCAATCCAGTCAAGCCTACTCGCAAGCTTGTAACGTTCGTTATCGGAAAGCCCTTTGCGCCTGAGGTTCTTTCTGTATTTTACAGCAACTAATTTAGCAAAATCTTTGTCGTTTATGATTTTTGTGTTAATTATTGCCTCGCGCCGAAATTCGTCCGACCTACTGTTATGCTCGCGATTTGACACATGATATTTAGCGCGAGCCCCATCAAAGCCCTTTGTCCGTGACGTAGGTTGCGTAGGCTTATCCGGCTCGCACAAATTGAGAAACTCCCGGCGGATGGGAACAGATCCCTTCTGCCCAGCAAATGCTATTGAAAAACAGCCAAAGATAAAAATAGGAATAAGGTTTTTTAAAAATCTACTTAACATTTTGACCTCCAATTCATTTAAGCGCCTTACAAACACAATATCGCTTTAGTGTGTCATCAGTGTAGACATATCAAAAAAAGACCGCGATTTTTCTAATTCCACGGCCTTTTTTAAAAAATATCGTCGTTTTTAAATCTTTTTAGTTTTATAAAAACTCGCATCAAAAAGATGGGATTTTTTTTATAAGCCCATAGCCCTTTTAAACAGCGAGCCAAAAAGCCCGGTGATGGAATATGATTTGTGGCAACGGTCATCTTTCCCGCAGCTTCTTTTTGAATCAACCGGTACGGGCTGCTCATCTTCAGAAGATGTCGCGCACGGCCCGCTATCTGACTCTCCAGAAACATATCCGGAAGATTTATCTGACACTGACCCTAGATCAGAAACTGCAGAATCCTCATCAGCCATAATTTCTTTCAAATCTAAAATGAACGGCTCTAATCTGGATATCTCTTCGGCTTTTAGATCTTCTGTCACATTGGGCACCTTCAGTAATGCAGGTATAATTGCACCCATTATAAACATTCCATTGTCTTCAAGCTCTGCCTTCGACATGCCGGGCAAACCAGCTTGGTAAGAAGATTCCGCAATCCAAATACAATACTTACCACTAAGCCTCTTAATGGATGCAGCAAGATAGTGTCCATCGCGGCAAAATGAGATCGGAAGAGTTGCACCACGTTCAAAAAAATTCTTAAGCCCGGCAACCATCTTTTCTGAAAGCTCGGAAGCAAGCTGCTCGCCATCAATTATCCCACTCGCAATGAACGGAGCTTCTTGATCGTCTATTGCGATAACAGAAGAATCAATCTTCGCTAATATTGCCCTTAAATCGGTAGAGTCCATACAAAAGTCATATGCACCACCAGATAGTTGATCAATCTCAATTTGCTCTTTAGCAACATCATCAAAGCAATGAAAGAATTTCCGCCATTTGACAATATTAAGCGCCCGGTTCAAATCGGTTAAAAGCAAACCACTCATGCAGGTTGCATTGAAAGACGACATTATTGGACATAGGTGTACTGTATTTCCACAAACCCTATCATCGTGCTGAGAAAGGCTTGGAACTTGGCCGACAACACATATAGCTTTTTCTTTTTCGGACAAAATCGAAACCGGCTGATGCAAAAAGCTTGTTCTAGAATCAGGATCAAATGCGTCTAAAGCCTGTGTAACAAGCCCGCAAATAATAACCACTGGGGCCAATTTTTTAAAAATATCAACAATCATCACAACCTCTAATCTTGAAAACACCATAAAATTCTTTAGGGTCCTAGATTATGTCTGATGACCGCAAACAACACAAAGGCACAAAGAAAACGGTTGTTTTACAGCACAATCCCGCACAAATGAGACACAAATGTGACATATAGAAAGAGGCCAGAAGTTCCTGGCCTCTTTAAAGAAACAAGATTTATTTTTTAATTCGCGGCAAAAAGGCTTTAGTTGACGGCCAATCGGCTATCGCTTTGCTCTCTTTCCTGAGCGGTAATCTGGCAAGGATCTTTTTGTGCGCAACCCATAGTGAGACTCACTTTTTACTAAGCCACACCGATCGATCGCAGAAGCAAGCCTGCCTGCATGGATTTTCAGAGAATCTAATGTATTGTAAAAACCTGGGGCAGCAGAAACGCCATCACACTCTTCGCAAGAGCATTCAGAATTACACATTCCGTCAATTTGACAGAGCCACAATCTGACACCCTCTAAAAAATTGTGAACCCTGTGACGCAACTCTCTGGAAAGTTGTGTCGCCAGAATTAATGGATCAAACAACCATGTGACTTCTTCATTTAGCCGATGAATCTCAGCATCAGATATAAGAGTTTCGTAGATGGCGATGCTCGGAGCTGCAGGATTATTCGCAGCATCGATAAGTGCATCATGACGCCCCATCATTTCCAATATTTTCTTACACTCATCATCAACTTTATAGTGCCCCATTCCCCAAAACCCTACGTACATGGTAAACGGATTACGATAATCTTCCCCGCCTCGGATCGTAAGATCACTAACAAAATCCTTCGCAACATCAATGTCGCCGCGAAAAGCAATCTTTAGTGCATCATCAAACTCTTCATCACAAAGCTCTGCAAAAGAATCCTCACACATCTCGCAAAAGCCTGCTGCAAGTTCCCTAGACTCAACAAGAACAGATTCTACTTCTTTAACAATCGCAAAACATTCGCTCGCCCTTTCCGGCACAACCGAAAACACAGAACCAGCAAAGCAAAACGTCGTAGTTAAAATGCATACAATTTTTTTCACGATCTCTTCCTTATTCTTCTATTCTTTTTAATTCTTCTTCCCAATTCCATTCTGGTTGCAGGCTAATCCTGCGATTCTTAAAAATGGATGTAACTGCTTCTCGAGCATGATGCACAAATGAATTATCTTCTTCCAGGGGACTCATACGACCTTGCTGGGTTGTTATCGATAATAAGCCGACATCAACTTCCCAGGGGGTGTCCGCAGAACCAGAAAACCCTCTCATCCCTTGCATCAAATCTTCCTGCGCCTCCAAAGTCATTGCAACTTCAGCCATGACTGGCAATCTATTTTTCAACAAAAGATCTATTTCATTCGCAGATCTCAACAAGCTCCCCGAAACCTCAACCCACGCATCGCGAATACCCAAGCCTCGAGTTGCCAGTGGGACGAGATCACTAAATTTCGAAAAAAGAATTTCGAATTTAGATTCTCCGGATTTAGATTCTCCGGATTTTTCTAAAAAACATCTTTGAACGGCTTCCGCAAAGTTCAAACGCTGCTGCAAAAAAAATATGTCGCTGTGGATTCGGCATAAAGTTTTACTTGGATCTACAAACCACTTGTTTGCAGACCTAGAGATCTTAACCACGATTTGTTTTTTGTTAAGAGAGAGACCTGTTTTTGCACATGCCTCGCAAAATCCCAACAAAGCCTGTTTCTCTAAATTAAAAACCTTTAGTGTCGCTCGCTGCAAATCAACAAGCCCCCCCAATCCAACCACCACAAAGGGAGCGGCTGAGGCAGAACATCCAACGAGAACAAAAAGACAAAATATTTTTGTAAGTAGTTTCACAGTAAACCTTCCCCAAAAAATCAGCACACCACACCATTCGAAATTGTGCTAAGAATGCGTCATTTTTTCAACTCTGACAAGAGGGAAGGCACTTCAATTGTTATTACAAAACAGAAGCGAAAGAAGCATCTAAGCGTTCTTTCAGAAATTCGTCAATATCTTTTGTAATACTTTCGATCTTCGAAAATATTTCGTGCGCACCGTTAGAAAGAACTTCAAGAAATTGTGTCCCCAAAAATGGAAGTTCTTCTTGCTGCACCCCCGAGTTTAAAACAAATTCATAAAATCCCTGTACATCCAAAGAGAACATCTTGAAATTGCAGACCGCATTTGTCGCAGCAATATCGGAGTGCGCAAGAAGACGCTCACAGAACCCCTGGTATGTTGGGTCACTTGCATCTGCGTGAACATCGTAGTCACATCCGAACGTATCGCAGATTGCTTCCTGCTCATCATTCTGATTGTTGGCACTACGAAGAGCTTTAACTCTTTCAAAAAGCTCCCGAAGCTCCTCAAACTCAGACGAAAGACTACCGTGTTTTAACACAACTCTTTTTGCAACCTCAAAAAAAGCTGTCTGGATATGAGAACTAGCAAGACCGTCAAAAACAGGAAGCTGATCGACAATCTTGTCTATTGATATCAAAAAAGAATCTGCTTTCTCAGCTAACAGCCACGAGTTTGGTCTAAAGTCGCGAGATGCATCTGCGGAACCCAAAGTCACAATCGAAGCAACCAGCACCAGAAAAAATTTAACCGCTTGCAACATTTATCGTCCCCTAAAAATCCCCATTACTTTTCGTCATCAACGTGGAAGTCGTTTTTTCAATTTATCGGCAAGATTTTGACAATATCGTCCCAAGCCTTCAACTGCTTCGTCTATTTTTCCACCTTTAAATTTCTTCAAAAGTTCTTTTGCCCGCACAACAATTGTGCGCTCAACATCTGTCAGATCAGGGGTATTATCCATCAAAAATATAAACTTCTGAAGTACATACTTCACACTTACAACGGAATTACCAAGATTGAATTCTAACATTGACATCGAATCAGCCACTTCCCCCAACAACCGCCAATGAGTGTTCGATTCAATTTCCAATTCTACGGAAGAATAAGCAACAGAAAATAACAACTTCGTCACGTAGGCTGCAGCACTGGTAATCTTATCAATATGTTCATAAAATGTAGCGTTGACGCCAAAGTCCCCACAAGCAGGCATCCTGCAAAGATTGTCCCGAACAGGGATCACTATATTTTTTAAAGTAAATGCCATAGACGCAATAACAACAAAATCATCGTGATTTTTCCCAAGCCGTTTCAAAAGGCCCTCGTCCATTGAGGCAACCTTTACTTCATTCTCGTCAAGCATCATGGAAAAAGCCGGATACGACTTATCAAACTCAGCTTCTTGATGCCCGCCCAGTGGCATTGACCAATTTGTTTGCGCAGACATTTCCGCAGTCACAATCTGATCGCACTGCGATCCGGACTCGAATAATTGATTTGGACGACACTGTGATCCAAACGACCTGTACGTAGTCGGAAGTTGCGGCAAATCAATTGCATCTTTCATATGCTGCCCATGAGGAGAAAAAGAAATCTGGTGGAAAGTCCATCCAGATGTTTTTCTCTTACTGCCACCATGCTCTCCGCGCGGAGATCGAAGCCTTTTTGGACTTGGCCTGGATTTTACTTTGCGCGCATTTCCACTGCGCCTGGGATGGCGTATCCCCGGCAAAAAATCTGAGTCTTTATCGGGAGAGCTGTATCGGCTTCTTCCACGAGGAGTTGATGGTGATGCGGTTCCCATAACGACAGCGTAGTCATCATCGTCTGACGTCGACAGAGGAGTCTTACAACCAAGTTCATCCATCATCCCAGTCAAAACATCTGTCCCACCCGCTTCATCAACAGCACAACAACTAGATGTCCCAATAAAAAAGGCCAACACGAACAACAAAGAAGAAAGTGAAATAACGCGCATGCTCATGTGAAACCTACTAAAAAACATCCAATGTAAACTTAAAGTTCAAGTTGCAGCATGTTACATAAAGCAAAGCAACCAGTCAAAACAGGAATGAAAGGATAGAAAAAAAATTGTTTTTCATCAAAGTAAAAAAATTATTCGTCTTTATTCGTCTATTATTTCAGCGTTTGTCGGCAACATATTCTCCAAAATCCCGTCGCATGCTTCTATTGCCATATTCTCAAATGAACCACCGTCGCAAATAATATCAGCAACCTGTCCATTGAGTGCGGATAAAAAGCTTTGCATATCACTTACCCAGTCAACGTCATTACATTTTTTTATGGGCTCGCGAAAGGCCTCAATCAAGCCTTCATTGTCCACAAAAAGGCATCCAACCCTACATGCAACATAAACTCGCCTCGCCAGGATTTCATCACACTGCCTTGCAAAATTTTTTATGTGCCCCAATGCAGAAACAAATGAATTCGCCATAGAAAAGTCCATACAGCGGCCATCTTCAAAACGAACTAAGTAATCCGGTTTTGGGGGATTCAAAAGCACACGCCGAACATCCTTTACAAATTCCAAGGCACACTCCAGCCGACAAACATCTTCACGCAATCGCCCTCGCTCTTGTTCCGGAGAATTAATCCAGCTCTCGACACTTTGAGTGTTTCCAGAAGACGATTTCAAAAAATCAAATAAGGTCGGAGCTTTCGCACGCGCATCAATAAACCACCGAAGCATACGACTTTCCTCCCTCAAAAAAGAAATCGCCGCACGATGCATGTTAATGTACGTAGACAGCCGAACCAGATTTGTACAGGTGCACCGACTGTGAGAAATAAAGGCAAGAATTAAGGTAATTAAAAAAAATTTTCTCATTTAAACGCGAACTTAAAATTATCCAGGTACCTTACAAACGAAAAGTGTGCTAAGATTGCGCCAAAATTAGAAAGATAACAAGTCCGAGAAAATCAAATGAGCGAGCGCCATTTCGTCCCCCTTCACCTCCACACTGAATCGTCTCTTCTCGATGGAGCAATGCGCACAAAAGAATTAGTACAATTTGCGCAAGAACAGCAATGGAAAGCTGTCGGCATCTCCGACCACGGGAATGTTTTTGGCGCTGTAAAATTCTTCAAACAAGCTAAAGCTGCGGGAATTAAACCAATTCTCGGATGCGAAATGTACTTAACACCAGACGCATCTGTTAAAAATCCCAAAGACAAATACCACCACATTCTCCTCATCGTCAAAGACAAACAGGGTTACGAAAACCTTTGCCAGCTCATGTCATTCTCATTTTCAGAAGGGTACTACTTTAAACCACGAATCGATTATTCGGCTTTAAAAAAGTATAACGCCGGACTTATCGCGAGCACCGCATGCCTCGGTGGACACATTCCAAGACTCCTACGCCATGGACACCAGGAAGAAGCTGAAGAGCGCATCCAATGGTTCCTTGATGTTTTCGGGCCCGAGCGATTTCGCTTCGAGATAATGCAAGCACACGACAGCACCCCAGAAAAAAAGGGCAAACAAGAAATTACCAACGACAAGATTCTCGAGATGAGCACAAAATATGGAGTAGATGTCCTCGCAACCTGCGACAGCCACTACCTCCGCCGCGAAGATCGCGAAGCACACGAAGTCATGCTGTGCATTCAAACGAAAGATCAATTCGATAACCCAAACCGATTCACATTTGGTGATTTCACAGGACACGTTCGCACAACAGCAGAAATGCTCGAGGAATTTAAAGGAAACGAAAGCGCGGTCTGGAATACTGGCAAAGTCGCTGACATGTGCGAGTTCGAATTCGAATTTGGGAAGAGGCTTTTTCCGGTTTCCGAAGTTCCTGAAAATTTTACGCAGGATGAGTACTTTAAAAAACTTTGTCGCGACGGACTCGAAAAAAGAAAAGCCAAGGGGCTCGTTCCCAAAGACAAAGAAAATATTTACGACGAACGGCTCGATACCGAGATGGATCTCATTATCAAAATGGGATTCCCGGGATACTTTTTGATTGTTGGTGATTTTATCGACTGGGCAAAAAAAGAAAATATCGCGGTAGGACCTGGTCGTGGATCTGCAGCGGGATCAATTGTTGCATGGTCACTTCAAATTACCAACATCGACCCGATGCCATACAATCTCCTGTTCGAGCGATTCCTAAATCCTGAACGTATCAGCATGCCAGATATCGATATAGACTTCTGCATCGAACGGCGTGAAGACGTGATTAACTACGTCAAAGAACGTTACGGACACGAATGCGTATGCCAGATCATCACGTTCGGAACAATGATGGCAAAGGGCGTGATCAAAGATGTAGCCCGCGCGATTGGAATTTCATTTCAAGATTCAAACGCAATCACCGACCTCATTCCCGACCAACTGAAAATCACACTCGATGAAGCTCTTGAACAAGAGCCACGACTTCGCGAACTTGTCGACGAAAATGCGCAAGTTAAAAAACTTTTTGATATTGCCAAGCGTCTCGAAGGTTTAACCCGCCACGCATCAAAACATGCCTGCGGCGTTGTAATTTCGCCACGCCCACTTCGCGAGATCGTTCCACTTTACATTCCAGCTCGAACGAATGAACTTGTAACTCAATATCCGCAAACAGAGCTTGAAGAGCTTGGATTCCTCAAGATGGATTTCCTTGGCTTAAAAAACTTAACAGTCATCGAATACGCACTAAAAAACATTGAGAAAAATCACGGCGTAAAAATCGACCTCGACACAATTCCAATGGACGAACCGAGGGCATATAAACTTTTTGCCGATGGAAAAAGCAGCGGGATATTCCAATTCGAAGCTGACGGCGTTACCGAAATTATGCGAAAACTTGAGCCGCAATGTTTTGAAGATCTCATCGCCGTCAACGCACTGAACCGTCCAGGACCGCTCGGCTCCGGAATGGTGGACGACTTCATCGACCGACGTCACGGGCGCAAAAAAACGACGTACATGTTTAAAGAGCTTGAACCGGTTCTAAAGGAAACCTACGGGGTTATCGCGTACCAGGAACAGGTAATGAAGGTGGCATCCGTCATCGCCGGTTACACACTCGGACAAGCCGACATCCTACGCCGAGCCATGGGTAAGAAAAAAGTCGATGTCATGGAGCAGCAAAAAATAATTTTCACCAAGGGAGCTGTTGAACGCGGATTCGACAGAAAAAAATCAGAAGAACTTTTCACCCTTCTCGCACATTTCGCAGGATACGGTTTCAACAAATCTCACTCAGCTGCATATTCTTTAATTTCGTACCAAACTGCGTATCTCAAAGCTCTGTATCCTCGCGAGTTCACCGCGGCTTTGCTTTCGTTTGAAACGAGCGATCCCGACAAATTTTCTTACTATCTCCACAAGACAAAAGAACTCGACATCAAGGTCAAGGCACCCGACATCAATCGATCGGAGATGCCCTTCTCTGCTCACGACGATGGAATCCTTTTTGGTCTCAAAGGAATTAAAAGTGTCGGCGAAACCGCGATTAAGAATATTTTGGAAGAGCGAGAAAAAGAAGGCTCGTACAAAGATCTTTACGAATTTTGCAAGCGCGTTGATCTTCGAACATCCAACAAGCGTGTCATCGAAAATTTAATCGCCGCAGGCGCGATGGATCCACTTCCTGGAAACCGCGCACAGAAATCTGCCGAGCTTGAAAAAATAATGAGCCAGGCTAACGACGAAAAAGAGCGAGAAAAAACGGGGCAGATGGGATTGTTCCTAGTTGGTGGAGGTGCAAACGATGGCGGGAAAAAACGCGGCGCTTACACATTTGAACCCCTCGAGGACTGGAATGCGCAAGACAAACTTACAAAAGAAAAAGAAATTGTTGGATTTTATTTGAGTGAACATCCACTCGATCAACACAAAAAACTTCAAAAACTTTTAGGCGAACACACGTTCACAAAAAGTTTGGAAAAAGTTGAAAAAGGAACAGGCTCTGAACCACTACACACATCGGTTGCACTAATGCAAAGCCACAAAGTAATCATGACAAAAAAAGGCGACCGGATGGCTTTCGCACAGTTTGAAGATGCAACCGGAGATTGCGAAGTTATCTTGTTTCCAAGGGTATTTGCACAATGCGAGCAATGGCTTGGAGACCACACTGTTTTCGTTGTTCATGGCGTTGTCGACGCACAATCGCAAGGAAAGTGTAAAATCAAAGCCGATGAACTCATTCCCGCAGAAAAGTTTTTTGAAGAAACAAAAAAAATCGATGGCGTTACTTTGAAAATGCCAGACGATTTTGATGAAGCAAAATGTGAGGAAGCAAAAAATTTTCTTGAATCAGGATCCCTTTCACTTTCACTTAACTTTAAAGAAAATGATCGGCATCTTTCGATCGCAACAAAACACAAAGTTAAGTTTTCAACAGCGTTGATAGACAAATTAAATTCAGCTGACTTTGATGTTCAAATAACACTTGGAATAAACCCTCCCAGAAAACGAAGAAACTTTTAAACTTTTTCGGCTACTCAGAACAAAAAGAATCTGCTACAATCCGCTTAGCCCGCGGTGTGCGGTTAATGTTTTTATTCCTACTAAAGGAAGGGGAATTATGTCATCGAAAAGTAAATTTTTAGTCATTGCATTTGGACTTGGAGTTGCTTGCTCTAGTGCAACGTACGCCGAGAACTCTACCGACTTTACAGACGAGCCAACAACCGTGATTGATGACGGAGTCGCAACATTTTTTGAAGAACCAACAATTGATCGCTGCGCCGAAGAATCTCTCGCAGATACCGGTTCAATCTATGAAGCACCAGAAGCCATCGAAGAACCAACTGCCGTTGTTGAAGAAGAAATCTCAGTTCCTGAAGAAGTTGTCGAAGAAATTGCAGTCTCAATAGAGGCAGCCGTTGCTGAAGAATTCAAAGCAATTGAAGAAACCGCAGAAGGATCTTTCGATGGACTGCCGGGCGAACTTCCAACAAAAGGTTTCACAGCAGAATTGGTAATCGATGAAGACGACGCGATTGACGATGAATTTGGTATGCCAAAACCGATCGAACAAAAAAGTTGGAAAAATATCCACATCGAAACCGCAATCAAGGCAGCAGGAAAAGTTTTGTGCAACGCATTTGAAGATTACAACAGCAACAAAAAGGGCCTCTCAAAAAAGGCAGTGACAATTGGTGCAGACACTTTTGGCTCATTCTGCGATCACCTTCCCAAAGAATTCACCGGCAACAAGGCAATGACAAAAAACCAGCTAATTTTCAGGACACTTGTCCCTGCAATAGCAGGAGTCGTCGCAAGAGTTGTCTGGGGCGGAGAAAGCATTGGCAACGGGAACGAAACGTTTAGATACAATGATCTTTGCAAGGGCGTCGGTGGAATCCTTCTCACAGACATCCTTGGAAAGAAAAAATGCTTCCTCGATTCAGACGACTCATTCCGAAAAGATTTTAAGGTCGATTTACTTTCCGTGATTTCGCGAGGATTTTCGTACGGCGCTGACAAAGACGAAAACGGAAAAGGACACTTGTACTTCAACCCATTTCCACCAGAAAGTTACATCAAGAATCTGGTGAATATTTCCGCACGAGTAAAACTAGAAGTTGATTGGCTTCCTCCAGTAATAGAATTAGCGTTTAAAAAGCTGAACAAGGAAGGCCTAATTTCTGGCGAAAAAACATTCAGAAAAACCCTCATTGTAGAAATTCTCGCCTCAGCAATAACACACGGCATTGTTGAATATGCAACAAGCAATATCCGTTCTCCAAAGACGGACACTTCGAAAATCGATCGAATACAAAAAGCCATGGGTGACGCACTGATCAACGCCGAGTACAGCATTGACCAATTCGAAAGTCATATCCAAAGGTTAAGAATGCTCCGGCTCGAACATGAAAATCGCATCAAAAAGCTTGAAGAGAAAGCCAA
>JABIAA010000023.1 GCA_018656485.1 bacterium
CGTTGCCGGTTCCACAAATTTTAAAGTGTGTCCCTGACCATTCAAAGTTTTGCTTGCACCCGACAAAGAAATTTTATGCTGTGGTGAAATCTCAGAATTATATGTGAGGGTAATGCTGTCCGAGTACGCAAGATTCGCAATCTTCTGGCTGTCCTGTGCACCGACCAGCCCAAGAGCTTTTTCTAGATCTGCACTGTTTCCAAGTTCTGCAACACGCCCATTGTTTGTTGCAACAAGATTCCCACCCGTAGCAACAACCCCATCACTCGTCTGCCCAAGCTTGTCATACCACAAAGTTGCACCATCCACATAAAGCTTTCCGGTGCTGTTGAAGGTTAGCGACTGTGCGCCGGTAATAACTCTACATGTTGTACCAACCCACACACGGCCCTGTGCAATCGTTGTATCTCCACCGCCCAGGTGAATCGTTGAATTTGAAAATGTCATGGTTGCATCCGCCGCAATGCTCAAATTCGAGTTGCGAAGATCTTTAAGAACAACATCTTTGAGCACTAAATCTTTTCCTGCCGCAACAACAAGCCGAGACGCTTCAGTATCACCAAGGTCAAGTTCGTATCCGTGACCATCAATTATTGAATCGTCATTAAAAGTCCAGGCAGCACCCAAAGAAAGTTTTGCACCAAGATGAATGTCCGCATTTCCTGACCATGTGCGTGCGGTCGTATCGCTGTGTGGAACAGGTGAATATCTCACTGTTACTTCATCACCAAAGTTCAAATAAGCACTTGTTCCCAAAGTAACTTTTGCAGGATCATATTGGTCCAAAATGATATTGGACAATGTCCAGGTTGCTGAATCCTCAAGTTCTGCACAGGCAGCCGTTGCCGGTTCCACAAATTTTAAAGTGTGTCCCTGACCATTCAAAGTTTTGCTTGCACCCGACAAAGAAATTTTATGCTGTGGTGAAATCTCAGAATTATATGTGAGGGTAATGCTGTCCGAGTATGCAATGTCCGCAATCTTCTGGCTGTCTTGTGCACCGACAAGACCCTGAAGTTTTGCAATGTCAGTATCATTGGAAGTTATGTTTGTCACGTTTGTCGCAATGTCATCATCATTTGAGGAAATGTTGCTCGTATTCGTCGAAATGTTTGTCGCATTTGTCGTCACATCAGAATCACGCGCTTCTTCTGCAAAGCGGCCATTATTCGTAGAAGTAAAATTCCCTCCAGTAGCAACAATCCCATCGCTCGTTTGTAAAAGTTTGTCATACCATAAAGTTGTGTTGTCAATTTCGAGAACACCGTTGGTCTGGAACGTCAAAGAATACGTAAGAGTCACAACCTTGGAGAAACCGGAAATTTTTACCTTCCCCTCCGAAACCGTTGAGTTTCCACTCAAATGAATCTCGACATTATAACAATCAACGATTGAAGTTGCCGTAGCAAGAGTAAACCTTTCTCCCGTAAATCCAGTCAATAACACGTTTCGCAGTGTCAGGGTTTTTCCAGATGGAACTGAAAACCTACCACCAGAGCCTGTCAGTTCAATTTCATGACCATGCCCGTCAATTATTGTGTCGTCTTCAAAAGTCCACAAAGCAGATAGTGTAATTTTCGCTCGCAGATTTATAACACTCGTTCCGCCCCACGTCTGCGCCTCTGAAGTCGCAGCGGTTGCAAGTTCCACGGCTCCAGCATCGAAAACAAGCGACTGTGAACCAGTAAACAACGAGGCACCCAGAGCTTCACTTTCAAACTTTCCGTTCCTGATATAAAGGTCACTGTTACAATTTACTTGCCCACCGCTTTTTACTTTAAAAGAAGATGCAGAGTCGTGAAAATTTATGCTTGCCGTAGCACGGACATTCTCTGAACACATAAAAACTGCGGCACCAACCAACAACAGCTTTGTCCAAGCGCTAGCACTCATTTTCCAATCCCCTTTTTCAAACCGCCACTCCACATCAAGGCAAAGTGGTCAGGCTAAAAATCAAAAGCTACAGCACCGTGCACAGAGAAATATTGCGGAACATTGCAACCAGCAAAAATATAGTCACATGCGGCTTCAACTTGCATGCTTCCACTCGGCTTGCTCTTCAACGAGATCCCAAGTTTGTGAGTGGTAATGCCGGAATGCTGTTCCATAAAACCAAAGTCAGCTTCCGGCGCACCCTCCGCAGATCCAAAACTATCGCTCCCCTTGTGTAGCATGTCGTAGAAAATCGCAAATGCTGTTTTCTCCGAAATAAAATTTTTAAAAATTTGTCCGGCACGAATCCGAACTTCTGGCCATGGAAAAACATTCACATCACCAACCGTTCCGGCAAACGCGGGAACCTGCGAATCAAGCTCTGAGAAAACGTTTCCATCGCTTTGCGTTAAAGTACTTTCGTAAGTCGTAGATGAATATCCAGTCTTGAAAGATTTCGTAACCGGAATCCGCATCTCGTTTCGGCGCGGAATGAAAAAGGTCAATTTTCCATGGCAGAAAGAATTGCTTCCTGCAAACTTCGGGAAAACAACTGTTCCCCATGCAGAAAATGTTCCGTAGCCACCATTGCCGATAAGCGGTGCCCACAAGTCCGTTGTTGATCGTCCTCTCGCGGTTGGAACTCCAAAATCGAATCCGTACTCGCAAAAATCAACTTTTTTATGCTCAACAGGTCTTATTAAAAAAAGATGAAACGACTCTACTCCCCACGCCTTCATGTTGTCGGCATATGTAAAACCACGCTTCGAGAACAGGTCTTTGACAAATGCTTCAAGGCTGCTGGCATGATAAGTTCGAATCCAATCTCCAGCAACGGAAATTTTTGCACTCACCGCTGCAACCGCAGGAAATGTCATTGATAAATCGCGAACCTGGTACTCCATTGGAACTCGTACGCCAAGGATAAATTTGCTATCCATGATGCGCGCTCTCCCGGAAAGCGCGACCGTCCACCCCTGCTGCTTCCCAGTGAATTTAATTTTTTGATCGTTAACCGCAAGGTATTTCATCGGGTTATTATCTGCTCCAGCATTTGTGGCATCAGCAATGGTTCCCGCTTTCAAAAGTTTGCTTTCGAAAAATAGATCTTCGAACAACAATTCTTTAGCCCCAAGCTCAACTGCAGGAATTTCCTCAGAAGCTCCCGAATTTAAATAGCCTTGCGTTGCTCGCCGAAATGAAACACCGAATTCCAAGTTACTCATTGCCTCGAAGTTTTCGCTTTCATGTGGCAGCCCAGGGAAAAGTGGATCGGGAACATTTTTATCTTTTTTAACCGTTTTGATTTCGTAGTTCTTCTTGGAAAAATCTATTTCTCTTTTCCGCCCATGCCATTTATTTTTTACTTCCTCTCCGTAAATCTTCTCACGAAGCCTCCGAGCCTCCCGGTTAATTCTCGTTTTAGATTCGTGTATCTCATTTTCAACTTTGCGAGACTTGTCTAAGAGCACGCGAACTTCGTTTTCGATTGCACAACACGAAACAAAAAACATGTTCAATAAAGCCACAGACACAATTTTACTCAAAAGTAATCTGGTAATTTTCGTATCACTCATTTTTTAAGACCCCCGAATTATATTCTCGAGCCACTTGTGTTGTACCTCGAATAAAGATTGGTAGCGGAATCAAAAGAGGTAAAGTTTCCATTCGCGTCATCACTCACCATCGACGAAGTTGATGACAAAGTTACTAGCACACCCTGCGATGTTCTGACCACATTTGTGCCCGCAGAATTTTTAAAGAACGTACTGTACCCCAACGTCGAGTCCCGCTGAACAAGTGCTTCAACAACCGCTTCCATCGTTGTTGAAGAACTTTTAAAATATGCAACATCATTGAGCGCAGAAACTTTTCCTTCGAAATCTGTGGTGCTGACGCGATCAACAAATTTTACAGTGCCACGACCGCGAATCCGCGCGCCGGTACTGTTCCAATCAATGTTAGAAAGTGACGCGGCAAGCGAGCTTGCCCTTCCTTCACAGAAACTAATTTTACCACCAGAGTCGACGAGCATCACACCATCGGGAGTTAACGAACACGATGACACAACACCGTAAGTTGGAACTCCTGTCATGGAGTTAAATTCAATGTCGCCTCCAGCACCAGCCATGATAAGTCCGCCTTGAGACACATCAAAGGTAAATGTTCCAGTGTTGAAGGAAATCCACGCGGTCCCTGAGGCGGCTTCAGCACTTAACACACCTGACCGAACCGCTTTTATGTTGAGCTCA
>JABIAA010000024.1 GCA_018656485.1 bacterium
ACCTTGTATGTTTATTGCCGAAATTCTTGACATATCTCGGTTAATCAGCAACCAATACTAAATCTAATTCCTTCTCTTTTTTCCTATGACCGCAAATGACGGTTGGATTTTGTAACCCCCTGCTTTTCTTCTAATATCCTCAACCCGTTTTTGTTTGCACAGTATACGTTTTAAGGTTTTGGTCCATTTCGATGGTAATTTCTTTGATTATAGGCATAATTAGCTTCCAATGTTGCGCACTATACGTTATACTGTTGGCTATTTCGTATGATGCGCAAATGGAGGAGACATGCCTACCGTTGATTCAGAAACTATTGATCTTGTTCGTGCAACTCTCAAGAAAGAAAGGGTGTTCACACTTCAGCGACTCCTCTCTCTTTTGGATTGTTCTCGCAGAACTGGCCAAACAAGACTTTCCCATTGGAAGACTCTTACGAGTTACAATCATAACAGCAAATATTATACTTTCCCGGAAATTCCTAAGTACAATCTCAATGGTCTTTGGCGCTACAAGAATATCGCCTTCTCAAAACATGGAAATCTTAAGAAAACCATTATCCATTTGGTTAATTCATCCGAAGCGGGTCTTACAGGAAAAGAACTTGGTACTATACTCGGTATTCCTCCCCAAAATTTTGTTCACCATTTTAAAAACTGCCCTGGCATATGTAGAGAAAAGCATGGCGGTGTATATATCCATTTTTCTGATCAACCCGGCAGGTATCAGCAACAGGTTAAGAAGCAATTTGTTCCTTGCCGTCCAGTTGTCAAAGACAAGATCACTGGAGGAGATGCAATCATGATTCTTGCAGCTATTCTGAACCATCATATGATTTCCCCTAAAGAAATCACAGCGTTGCCGGAAGTGAATGAACTTGGCATATCTGAGTTGGCTGTTCAAAATTTTCTGAACTCCCATGGCTTGGTAAAAAAAACTCCGGATTCAAAGCCTTAAAACTGTTTAAAGAATTTCAGGACAGATTGTTTGTAAACACCAGAGCAAGCACTTTATTTCCCCACAAACCAAGCATATATTTTCACCCCGAAAGGAAGAAGTGTCCGATATGTAGCGCTACGCTTCACGTTCAGAAAACATGGCCGAAGACTGTTGTCACCATGAATATCGGTGCCTTCGAAGCCAAGGAAACAGTACTGTTCTGCCCGCAAGACAAAACAACTTTCAACTCAGAGGAGTTACGCAGTCTTGTACCGAAAGGGGGCACCTTTGGTTTTGATGTAATTGTGGAGGTAGGGTTGGCACTTTTTGTTCGTTGCCGCAGTAACCAGGCAATCATGATGGAGTTGGCTGCAAAAAATATATTTGTCTCTGATCGGGAGATAAGCTATCTGGGCAGAAAGTTCATCATTTATCTTGCCCTTGCACATCGGGAGAGCGGACCGCGTTTGCGGGATCTCATGGCACGAAGAGGTGGCTACATTCTCCATGTGGATGGGACATGCGAAGGCGACAGCCCCAATTTGTTCTGCGGTCTTGATGGGATTTCCGAGCTGGTGCTCGATGCTATCAAAATTCCATCAGAAAAAAAGGAACTACTCACCCCCTTATTCCAACGCATTAAAGAACAGTACGGAGACCCAATGGCACTCGTACATGATATGGGAAAGGGGATTATTGCGGCAGTGACAGAAGTGTTTCCGGAAATTCCTGATTTCATATGCCATTTTCACTTTTTACGAGATGTTGGAAAAGATTTATTACTGGATGAATACACTACTTTTCAAAAACGTTTGCGTAAACTCAAGGTCAGGAAACTGTTAAGGCAAAGAGCAAAACATCTCGAGCATAAAATTGACCCCGATTCACAAACAATTGATGAGCTTATGGTAAGCATAGAATCCAGTGTTTGGCAGACCAACGCATCTTCTGGGGACATCCCTTTGCTCACTACATATGCGTTAATTCACTGGGTCTTTGATTATCCTCATCAATCCAATGGCTATGGGTTTCCCTTTGACAGACCATACCTTGATTTTTACCGGCGTCTGCAAAAAATTCATAGATTACTTGCAGAAATTATAGATGTTCATCTCGGCAGCGTCTCCAAGGACAACAAACCTTATTTTCAAGTTTACAGAACATTTAACGAAGTTGTTAATGATAAGCGGTTGAATGCCTTAGCCGCAAGCTTAGAGCGAAAGGCGGTAGTGTTTGACAAATTGCGTACGGCTATGCGTATCGCTCTCCCCGAAGGCAAGAATGGCATCAACGACAATGGTGATGATGTGGATATAAAAAGC
>JABIAA010000025.1 GCA_018656485.1 bacterium
CTGTTGGCTTTGCTACGATGGTGATGTCCGGGCTTTTGCTTTTGTTGAAGCAACCTGACTTTGGTGGGGCCTTTACTCTCGGCTGTGCAGTGTTCGCATTGCTTTCTGTTGCCGAGCTTAGTCTTGCGCACATTGCATGGATGACCGCAATCTTTACTCCGCTCGTAGCCGCTCTCATCATTATGAAGCCATACCGGCTCGCTAGGATCCTTGCCTTTTTACATCCGTGGGGAGATCCTCGCGGGAAAGGGTTTCAACTTATTCAATCGTTAATCGCTGTCGGGTCGGGCGGCTTGTGGGGGCGAGGCATTTCGCTTTCTCGTCAAAAATATTTTTATCTTCCAATGCAGCACACTGACTTTATCTTTCCCATTATCGCCGAGGAGACCGGATTTGTTGGCAGCACACTTTTGGTTGTGTTGTTCATGCTGTTTTTGTTTTTTGGCTTCAAAATTTTACAGTTGCTCGAAGATCGTTTTTCTTTTTACATCGTGCTTGGAGGTGTCGCATTGATCAGCATGAGGGCGGCGATCAACTTGATGGTTGCAACTGGTCTGCTACCGACGAAGGGGCTTGGGCTTCCATTCGTGAGTTATGGGGGAACTGCGTTGGTTGCGAATTTATTTATGGTGGGATTAATAATCAATTCAGTTCGCACACAAAAAATGATGGCTTGATTGGTTTTTCTCACTTTTGCCCAAAATTACAGATTGCTCGGTTGACGCATTCGGCCCTGGAGTGTAGATTTCTCGTGCTGTAAAGCTACTTTTTATTCGTTACATTCCGCTATCGGGGACACATGAGCAAGGGAATCTTTTTCACATTTTTTTTAGCTTCGGCTATGACTGCGAGTTTTTGCGTTGCCGAGGTAGATGAAAAGAATCCACCGGCTTCAGAGGTCTCGCAACAAACTGGTGAAGAAAAACCGAAGGAGCGCATAACATCTGAAGATTTCATCAATGCGATCAATGGCGCTGTAAATCAATCGGTTGAAGAATTTGAAATGATATCTAAGCTTCTCGGCGCGCTCAAAGATCCAAAATCTAGTGAAGCGAGAGAGGCGTGCAAAAGTATTGGGGTCGATGAGTCCAGTGTTGAGCAAGTTGCTGGAATCATCACAATGGGGCTTTCCTCAAGGATCGACAAGCTTCTGCAAGAGACCAACCAGGAGTACGTTGAGCTTTCAAACCATTCTAGAGAACTTGAAAATGAGGACTCTGAAAGATTCCGGGAATATTATTACGTACGTGGTTTTGAGAGTTCTGCTATTGCTGTGATTGCCGAGGCTCTTGAGGCCGGTGCGGTAAAACTTCGTGGGTTGATGTGTCTAATTCTAAGTATGAAAATTTCAGAAGCTTCTGAAACGCTTGCGGAACTTGAAGATGAAAATTCTCTTCGCCGAAAAGAGATTGAGTCTCAAGAGGGAGGAGAAGCACTCATTGCTCAAGTAATTCAGGTGCAGCGAGCACAACTTGATGGTTTAAAAAAGTTTAAAGTAGCACTTGAGGATACGACTGGTTTTTCAAGAGATGACATTGTATCTATTATCGGCTTAGCTGCTGCGCAGTTTGGTCATATCGCCGACAGGAACGAGGGGTTCCCCTACAGCAAGTTTTGGGAAGGCGTTAGTAAATCCGCGGAGGAATCTGCTTGCAAGTTTTTTGGTGGAATCCGGGATCGGTTTCGTTGGGAGCGTGGTTTAGGACCAGCTCTTCCGAAGAGTTACAGTTTTGTTGGAAAAGAAACGGCGCAAAAAGCTGGTGGTGGACTTCGGCGTATAAAAATTGCCGATTGGCGTCCGTTCGATTTTAAAATTGTTCCAACCAACTATAAGGATCCGTACTACGAAGAACGACGACAAGAACAGTTGGATAACGCGATGACTAAGACAGAATGGGTTGCTCGCGGTGGGTTAACTGCGATTAGTGCAATTCCTCGAGCTATAAAATTTTGGCGGCAATTTGAAGCGATGAAAGCAACTTTGCGTGTTACAAAAGCCGTCCCAGATAAATTATTAAACGTTGTGTCTGGAGCGATTCTTGCGGCTCCGATTGTTCCTGGGGTTCGTGACCTTATGCGTCCTAGTTTGGCAATGGAAGGTCAGAGCATAATGAAACTCATTCCTTCAGCGATAGGTTCTTCTGCTGCAAGCCATATGGTTTTCGATTTAATGCCAGCGTATTTGTATGCGAAGTTTTGGAATAAAATGTTTGGCAAGGGGCCGGACGACTTTCAGGATAACCGAGCATGGCGTGAGGCATTTGTGCGAACGGTTCGCGGAACCGTTGGGCACGCTGGTGGGCTTGCCTTGGGAAGTGCGATGCAAAAAGTAATTGGGAAAGATAAAGTAAAACTTTTGAATGACTTAACTCTTGGAATTTTTAACCCGTACTACCTTGCTTCTGAGGGGATGCATGGACTTGCGGGTTTTGCGTTGCGTGGTCTTGATAACCCAAGAGTTTTTGGTGGAGCTGGAAAAAAGATTGTACGACTTAAAAGTGAAGATGGAGATTTTAATCCGGAGCTAAGAGATCATCTTTATTACTTGGATTCTTGTCACTTGCAGGAGCTTTGGCGTGCAAGGGTGTCAGATGATATTGAAGGTTTTAATGCGGGCTGCCGAGCTCTAGGTGTATCTCGAGAGATGAAAAAACTGTGGATTGAGGACAAAGATCCAGGTTTCAAAAATGCGTTAAAGGCTCAAAAAAAAGAACTCGATGTGAAGACGAAGCGATTTTTAACGGATAGAGAAAGTCCCAGTGCATACTTCAAACGACGCGCGGTTAACTATGTTATTGAAAGTGTTATTGCTAAAGGGTTGGAATATTTTGCCAAAGCCCTCTACAAGACGGTTGGAAAGACTACAGCTGCTGTCGGGAAAGCGGGGGTTGCAGTTGACTTTTGGACTGAGCGCGAAAGATCTGCGTGTGAAAAAAAAGTAAGAGGTGTCATCAAAGGGGTCTCGAAATTATTACTGGTTCTAACAAAATTAAATGACAACATGGATCGCGATTTCTTGTTTAAGATTTCTGAGAACCCATCACTGATAACAGAAATTTTGGATGCTGATGGAGTGGCGGCTCCAAGCCACCGTGCACTTGGAAGGTCTATAAGAAATTATGTTACTGACGACAGGGCTGAACACGTTTTACGTCGGCTTTTTGTTCTACTGAAGGACGCGGTTCTTTGGTACGCCGCGGTTGCTCCACAGTGCGACAAGGACTGGAAAAAGGGCGATGATATATTTCAGTCATTTCTTCGACAGATGGCGGCAAGTGTTGTTGTGCAGGGTGGAATTCCCGGTGCGCCCCCAAATCCGGGCATATAAATTGCGTAATTATTATCGGCTTTTTGGTCGACCGTCGCTATCATGATGAAAGTTTTCCATTACCATTTTGACATATTCTTTTCGGGCTTTCGGAGGCAATAAGAATATTGATGATATCAGCCCTGAATTGGGGTTGTGTTCCAGCCCTGGAAGAGGGTTTTCGCCGAGGGAAATCTTTATTTCTTTCAAAAAATCTCTTTCCTGTTCTTGTAAATGCGTTAGCTTATTGCCACACAGGTTTAGTGTCACCCAAGAATTATAGCATTTGCTTCGCGAAAGTCTCCACATATCGTGGGGTAGAAATGCGATGTTATTGTAAGCAAACCCGATGTAGCGGACATATCTCAATGATAAGATTTCCCGTGGAAATTCAAAAAAACAATTGTTAGAGAGGCATAATTCACTGATATTTAGCTTTCCGAATCCTAGCGGAAGACTTTTTATTGAGTTTTGTGCAGCGTTGAGCTTCTGAAGCTTTACGAGGTTTAGAATATTTTCGGGAAATTCAGTCAGTTTACAGTTTGAGATGTCTAGGAAGTGCAGATCTGTTAATTTTCCGATTTCATCAGGAAATTTGGTTATTGGATTGTTTTGAAGTTTTAGGGAGTACAGCTTTGTTAATTTTCCGATTTCATCAGGAAGCGTGCTGATTCCGCAGCCCGATAAGATGAGAGTGCTCAAATTTACAAGTTCGGTTATTACCAGCGGGAATTCCGAAAGTTGTTGGTTGGATAGATCGAGGCGGCGCAAATTGGCAATAATCTTCTCAGAGACCGCTTTTTCCTCTGCTGTTGCGTTTGGTTGTAAGCCGGCCGATACTCTTGCAAAAAAAACACCAGGGGGACATTTTTTGAAATAACATCCGTCGTATACTTCGAAATAACCCTCTGAGAAAAAATCGAATCCAGAATAACCTTGGTGTCCAAGAAATAAAAGAACAAAAAACAAAACATATTTTTTCATTTGTTTCTCAAGCAACGATCAGACAATTCTTCTAACTAATTATACAGCAAGATGATTGGTCGTCATTCCTCTTGAAGTTCAACACGACAAGAAGATGAAATGACATTTTTGCCTCGACAAATGGCGGTGGAGGCTGCTGCGTAAAGATTTATTGTCCGTTTTCTATCATTAGACCTTGTTCAATTTCTGGGTGCGGGATTAACAAACTTTGGGCTGGCGGTGCTTCAAGTTCTATATCTTCTTCGGGGTGCGCTTCTTCATTCGGTCTAGCAATGACGGGATAGCCAAGGAGTTGAAGAATTTGTGTCTGCGGCATTATGGCATCGATGGTGTTATTTAAAAATTCGAGTTGAAGTTCTTCTGGGAGTCCTTCCAGTTGTAATGCGCCTTTCCTTAGCATGTTCAGTGCGGGAAATGCGTCGATGGCAAGTGGATTGTCGTTTAGCGTTATTGATTGCAACTTTGGAGGCAAATGCAAAATCGACGGCAGCGTTTGTAGGTTGTTTTCTCCGAGCCCTAAAAAAGAAAGTTCTGGAAGCATCCAGATTGTTTCTGGCAGCGCATCCAAATTGTTGTGCTCGAGGTGGAGCCATTCTAGATTTCGGAGAAAAACAGCGATTGATGCGGGAATCTCTTCCAGGTGGTTGTGCATTAAATCCAAAACACGCAGATTTTTTAGCGCGAACAAAGCTGTTGGAAACTCCGTTAGGTTTAGCCCTGAAAGATCTAGATGTGTTAGTTTCTCAGACATTTCTTTGTAGTACCAGTGATTATTTGTGAGCATGAAGAAAAAGGCTTCAGCTTGGGGTTGCGTTTCGCATTTTAGGGTTTCTTGGTTTGTTCCAAAGACGGGACGCGAAATAACTTCCGGGACTAGATCTAATTGTCTTAGCAGCCATTTTACATTTTGGGCGAATTTATATCGCTCGTCCCCCTGCTTATCCCGCACCGACCGCAGTAAATTGCAAATGAGAGTTTCATCAACAGGATCAGCAAAGTTTATTTGTGATGCGCCTGTGCGCACGGTGGAAAAAAACTCAGGATCTTTCTCGAGCATAAAGAAAAATGCTTCAATTTGGGCGCGGGCGATGGCTTCTTGCCTTGGTGCAACTTGAAACAATAAATCTTCTGGAATTAGCTCTGCCTTCTTAATAAACCAAATTGTGTTGCGCAAAAATTCTTGGCGTTCATCAACATTTTTTTCACGAAGTGCTTGTTGTAGGTGTGTGACGAGCCCTTTGTTGACATTAAAATTTGCGCCAAAATCGACGTCAATTTTACGAACTTCATCTTGTAGTTCTGGGTGGTCTGCGATGCGTTCAAAAAGTAGTTGCGCATAAGCGGGGTGTTCTATTTTTACAACCCCTCCGTCTTTAATTTGCGAAACAGGAGCTTTTTTTAAGAAGACTCTTTTTGGTGGGTTATCTGATTTATCAAGATAATATTTTTTGTTATTATCGCGCGGTTGAAACCACCGATGCAGGGATTTTGGGATGTAGCGAAGTTTGTAGTAATAGGAGAAATATTTCACGTTTGTTAGATTTGCCATTGTTTCGGGAAAGGTTCTGTTTGAGCCGTATTCCAGAAGTAGTTTTCGTAGTTTTACCAGCTCTCCAATTTCTTTTGGCATAAACGTAAAATTGTTATGGATGAGAATCAGAGTTTCGAGATTTTTTAATTGTCTAATCTCTGATGGTAGGATTGCTACGCTGTTAGAGCACAAATCTAAATGTTGTAGTTCTTTTAAAGACCAAAATCCATTCGGAAGTCGCTTTAACCTGTTGTTACTCAGGTCTAAAAATTTTAATGATCTTAAAGATCCAATTCTATGCGGCAGGGCGGTGAGTTCGTTGAACCTGGCAACGAGGGTTTCTAATTTTGTGAGCCGACAAATTTCTTCGGGAAGTTCTTTCATTTTGTTCATTGAAAGGTCGAGCTCTTGCAATGACCTTAGAGAACAAACCGGCAATGGAAATTCCTCAAATTTGTTATGAGATAAATTTAGTATTTTGAGTTTTGTCAGAGCTGCTATTTCCCGCGGAAGAGAAGTTAGCTTGTTATCCTTAAGATTAAGCCGTTTTAGATTTTTAAGGGATGCAATTTGCGAAGAAACAGAATCGATTTTGTTATTGCTGAGGGTTAAAACACGAAGTTTTTTGAGCGAGCAAAGTTGGGCGGGTAATTCCTGTAGTTTGGAAAAGTCTAAATTAAGATCCTCTAGAGTTTCCATGTTTGCGATTTCAGGAGGAAGACAGTCAATACTGTTGTAACGAAGACGTAAAATTTTTAATTTTTTAAGTGAACAAAGTTGAACTGGGAATTCTTGTAATTTACAGGAATCCAAATACAGTTCTTCTAGGTCTTCCAGCTTTTCAATTTCGTCATAACTTTCTTGGCAAAGGCGCTTTGAGCTTAGGCAAAGTTTCTTGAGGCCCTTGAGTGAGCTGAACACTTCTGGGAGGGTTTCTTTGTAGGGGTTGTGGCTTAAAATGTCTTCATGGTAAAGTGAGAAGCTTTCTAGTGTTTTAAGATGAGCGATATCTTCTGGCAACTCCTTCAGATCAAAGTTAATAAGGCAGAGTTCTTTGAGGTTGAGAAGTTGTCCAATTCCAGGGGGGATAGTTTTGATGTTTTGTTTGCGGCAATAATTTTCTGTGGAAAGTTTCAGAGAGGTTACTTTTTGTGCTTCGTCAAAATAATCCCTGGCAATTTGTGGAGCATTTGGGGCAGAGCCAATTTGTATCTTTTTTAGAAAGTGTTCTAATTCTGTTTTGTCATCTATGTCAATGGCCCCACTTCTTGGGATTTTAGGTGCGCAACTGGCAACGGCTTTAACATGTATTTCTCCAAGAAAATCGTACGTTGTTTGAGATGACTCAACTTCGCCATTGTTGATAATAGAAAAGTGTGTTAATTCCTTTAGGTGTCTAATCCGTTCTGGAACACGATCTATATCATTGTTTTCAAGATATAATTCTTTAAGTTTCGTTAGCCATAAGATTTGGGGTGGAAATTTCTTCAGTTGGCAAGAGTTCAAATCCAGTTCTTTTAGATTTGTTAGCTTTCCTATTTCGTTGAAACAGGATTCATCAAGGGGATTTCCTGAGAGATTAAGCTTAGTTATTTTTTCTAATGAACCAAACCCGCGAGGAAGGGCTTTAATGTTGTTTCCTTTGGAAAGAAACTGCTCTAGCCGGTCAAGATCAATTATATCATCCGGAAGTTTTTCTAGCCCGAAGTCCATAAGCGAGAGTTCTTTTAGTCTGAAAAGTAAGCCAATCCCAGAAGGAAGTTCTTTTACGGAAGTATCGCCGGTAAATTCTAGTCTGGTTATTTCGATTGCCTGGTAATAGTACTTTCGGTCATTCTGTGAAGCCCCTGATTTGTGTCCGGCTTTTACTTTTAGAAGAAAGTTTTCAAAATCACTTCTTTTAAGGGTACACCAACCCCAGCGATTGGTAATAATTTCTGGGGCACAGGTATCGTCAACTGCATGACCGTCAAAAAAACCTGTAAGTAGAAATAGTAGGGTTACAAAATATTTGAAAATGCTTTTCATTCGCCCCACAAATAATTTGGTGAAATAAGAGAAGAGCCCTGGGTTTCCCCAAGGCTCTTTTTACATGTTGGCTGGGGCGGGAGGGTTCGAACCTCCGCATGTCGGAATCAAAATCCGATGCCTTACCACTTGGCTACGCCCCAAAAGTTTTTTATTCTTCTTCTGTATTTCCAGTCTCGCCAACTTTTTTGTATTCTTCAATGACGTGTTCTTCGATCATCCGTCTTGTTTCTTGATTCAAAGGATGGACAACGTCTTTAAAAGTGCCGTCTTTTTTTCGTCGCGATGGCATCGACACGAACATTCCGTTCTCGCCTTGAATGAGTTTGAGATCTCTTACAATGAAGCAGCCGTCGATAACCATTGTCGCATAAGCTTTCAGCTTTCCTTCATTTGCAGGATAAACCTTAATCTCAGTAATTTTCATGAATTGTCCTCGTCACATTCCCACGATGCACGGCACTCAATGTTGTGTGCGCCGTCTCCGCACAACCAGTAAAACTCGAAACGCACGCCACATGGCGCAAACAGTCTACAATTTAGATTGTTGCCACCTCTTTGTCAACGCAAACTCGCTGTGAATCATAGTTTCTCTGCAACTCGCAACTTTGCAGAGCGAGAAGCGCGGTTAACATCCGCTTCTTCGTCTGTTGCGACGATTGGCCGACGCGAAATAATTTTTAGGTTTCCTTCTTGTTCATGATCCCTAAATGAAAGTTTTACTAGGCGATCTTCGAGAGAGTGGAAGCTAATGCAGGCAAGGCGGCCACTTGGCTTAAGGAAAGATTGAGCACTCTTAAGGAAAGTTTCAATGTGCTCTAGCTCGTTGTTTACGGCGATTCTGAGTGCTTGAAAGATTTTAGTTGCCGGATGAATCTTGTATGCCTTTTGCATTTGTTTGAATCGAGCCTTCGCAGGGATTGCCCCCTCAACGAGAAGGGCGAGCTGCGCGGTTGTTTTGATCGGAGCATTTCTTCTGGCGGATACAATGGCTCGTGCAATCGGCCTTGAAAATTTTTCTTCCCCATATTTCCTGAAAATAGAAACAAGCTCGCCTTCACTTGCGTCTGAAATTATTTTTTCTGCCGTAAGCTTGCTATGTGATGTCGACATGCGCATATCCAGCGGTGTCTCGGTACGAAATGAGAACCCGTCCTTGTTGTGGATCTGGTACTGCGATGTCCCGAAGTCAGCGAGAATCCCGTCGACAGCAGTTACCTTTATTTTTTTTAGGACCTTGTACAAAGTTGCGAAGTTGCTCCAGTGCGCGGAGAACCGGCCTCCAAAGTCTTTTTCTAGCGCTGGCGCATTCATCTCGATGGCATTTTTGTCCCAGTCTATAGCGATAACCCTTACTGACTTATCTGCCTCAAGGAGGCTGCGTGAGTGGCCTCCGCCTCCAAAGGTGGCGTCAATATAGATTCCATTTGGTTTTAGTGCCAGTGCATCATGAACTTCGTTAATGAGAACACTCTTGTGATACACGTCTTTTATTTCGTTATCCAGTATCTATCCCGCGGTTTATTGGGGTGAAAGTGGCGATGAGCTCAATGGACTTGAGATCTTTCCGACGGTGTACTCGATCTTGTCGCCGCTGTTTCCATACTTCTCGATTTCTACTACGATTTTCTTTTTTTGCAAGTTTCGAAGTCTTCCGAGGAATTTTTTAGCTTTTTTGCCAAGTGATTCGTAGGTTGCCTCGGTTGCATTCTGCTCCTCGGATTCATCGAATACCGCGAGCGTCCCGCTCATGTAGCGCCAGTCGTATTGGTCTTTGAGGGTTTTTATGTCGATCGTGACTGACTCATTCGGGGCCAATTTGTATATCGGTGTTTTTGAATAGAGCCATGAGGAGTAAGGCTCTTGTCGTTGGGGTTTTTCGTAGATGAATACGGTGGCAAGAATTGTTTTGCCGGTTTTGTTTTCGATTGGAAAGTCGAGCTCCTTCATTTTTTCTGCGTGATCTCCGTCTTGCAGAAAATAATTTTTCCGTTCGTATGGTTGCTTTGCGCGAGAGACTTTGACTCCGTAAACTTCTGTGGTCAAGGCAACGGCCTTGCCGTTAATCCGAGATAATTTATCGAGGTCTAGTTTGTTTTCGTCAGAGACATTGTACGGGCTGGCGTTCTCGGCAGCTTGGGCTGTGTCAAAAATTCCTAGGTGTCCAAAAACATTTTCGCGAACAATTTTATCTTTAAGTGTGTCGATGTCGACTTTAATCGATTCGCCTGGCTTTAGTGTGTAGACTTCTGATTTATCCCAACGCCACGGCATGATCGTTTCTTTTCTGAGGTAGGTAAAGCAGCATACGTGTGTGGTCTTTCCTGTTTTGTTTTCAACTGTGAAATCAAGTTCGCTAGTTTTTTGTTCTGGCTTTTCTTTCTCTGCGGGAATGTATCCGTCTCGCGGTTGGCACCCTGCGAGTAGCAGGCAGGATATGGTGGCGAGGAGAAGTGATTTGAGTTCAATTGTCATTGTGTGCTCCGATTTTGAAAGAGCTTGTTAAAAAAATGCTAGCACAGCTGAGGGGGGACGTTAAAGCGTTCTGCTACCTCTCTGTAGATATTTTTTGCTCGAGGGCCACCAGTGAGCTTACAAGATTTTTGTCTTTTTTTATTTCTTTTTCAATTTTATTTGCTGCGTAAATTACCGTCGAGTGATCCCTTCCACCGAGATATTCACCAATCGTTCTCAGTGTTGCATTTGTCATTTTTTTCATAAGATAAATTGTTTCTTGCCGAGCTGCTGTAACTTGTCTATCGCGTTTCTTTGATCTTATGTCGTCAACCGAAAGGTTGTAATGCCTCGCAATGATTTTGGCGACATGGTGTATGCTCGGCCTCGCTGGATTAATTCTTTTGTGGTTCGAAAATAATTTATCAGCAAGTTCTGCAGTGATCTCTTCATCCGAATGTCCAGCAAATGCGGCGATGCGCGTTAGTGCGCCCTCAAGCTCTCTGATATTTGAAACCGTTTTAGAGGCAACAAATGATGCGACCTCTTCACTAATCTTTATGTCGAGCTCTTCCGCTTTTTTCATGAGGATGGCAATCCTGGTTTCCAGGGTTGGAATTTGTATGTCGACGACTAAGCCCCACCCAAGACGTGATTTAATTCGTTCTTGAAGTGCAGGGATATCTCCAGGGTGGATATCGCATGAGAGGACGATCTGTCTGTTTTTTTCGTACAGCCCATTGAAGATGTGGAAAAAAGTTTCCTGCGTCTGTTCTTTATTTGAAAAAAATTGGACATCGTCGATGAGTAAGAGATCTAGTGCCTCATATTTTTTTCTAAACTGATGCATGTTCTTTTGTCGAATTGCGTTGATGAACTCACTCATGAATCGATCAGAATTTTCGTAGCAGACATGCATATCCGGATTTTGGTTTAGTGCCTCGTTTCCGATGCAGTGGAGCAGATGTGTCTTTCCTAGGCCAGTGCCACCATAAATTAGAAGTGGATTGTAGGTTTTTCCAGGTTCCTTTGCGATTGCGCTTGCTGCTGCATATGCCAATGAATTGTGTGGTCCAACGATAAAAGAATCAAAAGTGTAGCGTGGGTTTACCTTGCTTCCTGCGGTGACTCGTGCTTTTCGAAGTGCAAGCCTATGTTCTGCTCGCCGAGGATTTATCGTGTGAAGGGTTAAGCCATTTTTTCTTTTTTCGGTTGGTTGTTCTTTTTCTGGAACTATAACTGAGGCTGGTACGATGTCACACCGCACTGTTTCCTTTGGAATACAGATAAATTCCAGTGATAAGCGATCTGCTAATAACTCTTTCGCCGTTAATCCATCTGCAGACAAGCCTTCTTCTGAGATTTTATTTGCTGATAATTCGTCTGCATACAGGAGTCGGCTGAGATGTTCTTTCATCAGTGGGAGGTAGTGGTCCTTGATCCAGAGACTAACGAATTGATTTGGCATGTACAGTGTCGCGGTATTTGTAGCTGGATTCCAGGCGCCAAAGCGCACAGCTTGAAACCAGGTCTCGAGGACTTGGTTCCCAGCTTCTTCGCGAATGATTTTTAGAAAATCATCCCAAACTTGTTGCACGCGGACCTCACATAAAAAATTGGTTACTTGGCGAACGTTCGAAATCTTGTGGAGTATAACAAAGGGGACATGGTGTGCATATGTGAATTTTTTCTTATGGGTTGCATCGCATGGCACTAGATACATAAACTTGTGCCGGAAAAAAGGCCTCTATCGGGTTGCAGAGAATTATGAACTCGTCGGTGAAAAAAATCTCAGCGGCACTATTTTTATCCGGAACAACGGTTTTATCTTTAGGGGCAAAATTAATTCCGCCGATGAATGTGTTTCCAATTTTTTTGAAGTCGAAGCCAACAAGCCAAAATATTATTTTGGATTCAGAGAAAGAAAGTAGCAAGGTTAGCGTTATTGATGAGTTTCAAGCGAAAGTCGTTTTAGCGCCAGGGCTTAAAGTTGTAAAGGTCGTGCAAGCCGGTAAGGGTTTTGTTGACCGGTCCGCAGGTTTACCAAAAGACATTCGTGGTGGAGTTAAATTGTTTCATGTCCGTGCTTCCGAGATCAAGC
>JABIAA010000003.1 GCA_018656485.1 bacterium
CCGCCAAAGCTGCACGCCCCTTGCCATCAATGATTGGATGTTTCGCTTGCGCTTGAGACGCACAGCAAAACAACATTGCAACTGCAATTACTTTTGTTAAAACTTTCACAAAAAACTCCTGGCCAAACCTTGTTACGACTCTGTTGGTGGTAATGTAGCAGGTTCTCCAGAGTCTTCAACTTTTGGTGAGAATATTTAGAACAGCATTCTCAACGGACAGGCAATTTATCTTGCAACAAGGCAGTGGGACACCCCTATTTTTTAAGATCGTGAACTCGTTTTTCTTCTAGCTCTTTTAAATAATTTGGATTTTCGTGAAGCGTGCGGAGGCGCTTATTAATCATGGCTCCAATTTTCTTGAGCATGTCTTTATTTTTTTCGCTAAAGCCAGGAAAATATTCATCTAGCTTGCTAGAAAGATTCTCTGCGTCCTCCTTGTCATCCAAAAGACTTCCAAGCTGTTCGGAGCCTTCAACAAGCGACCACGGTGAGCGGCAGCTTTCAGAACGAATATAGTCAACGAAAGCTTTTTCAAAACCCTTGGAATCCTCTGAGGCCTCACACGGAGCATTAAGCAAGTCATTCTTTTTTAGCGAATCAACAAACTTTTCAAATAATTTCTTGCGCGCTCCAGGCGCTCGGTCAGAGAGGTTGAAATATGTATAAACCGCACAGGTTAAGAATATCGGAGCACCACAAACAAATAACACCTCATCGGGGTTTATTTTTGTAGTCAGTGAGGGAAGACTTCTAACAATAATTAGAGCCCCAGCCAAGCCAGCAACCGCCCCAACAAAAACGGAAGTCCCAATGCGCTTTCCTTCTCCACAAATTTCATGTTTCGCCTGCGCTTGAGACACACAACAAAACAACACTGATGCTGCAATTACTTTTGTTAAAACTTTCACGAAAAACTCCTGGGCAAACCTTGTTACGACTCTGTTGGTGGTAATGTAGCAGGTTCTCCAGAGTCTTCAACCTTTGGTGAAAACATTTTTTTCATCAACTCGATTACATTGCTAACGTAAATGATTTCTATCCCGGAAATATCGCAGTCGAGTGATTCAACTTGGCGACGGTTTCCCTCGGGAACAAAAATTCTTTTCGCGCCAACTTCTTTCGCAGCAAGTATTTTCTCACGGACAGCGCCAATGCTGTTCACAATTCCCCGCTGCGTAACTTCGCCTGTTGCGGTGTCCGTTCCAGCAACTGGAATGCCTGTTGCCGCAGAAGCAATCGCGAGAACAAAAGCAATTCCTGCGGACGGTCCATCTTTTGAAATGGCTCCCTCTGGGATATGAACTTCCAGATCATGTTTATCGAAAAAACCTTTTTCAACAGCAAGAAGCTCTTCATTCGCTTTTACAAACCTGTACGCAATCTCTAACGACTCGTTCATCACAGACATGATTTGTCCCGTCTTTGACGAAACATTTCCTGTCCCAACAGAGAATCTTGCTTCAACCGGAAGAATGCTTCCACCAAGCCAACTGACCCCGAGCCCATTGAAAACCCCAACTTCGCTTCCGCCTATTTTTTTCAATGGACGCTCCGGCAATGCCTGCCCACGAATCAAAGCGGTCATCACATCTTCCTCTTCGATGATGCACGGATTTTGATCGTCAAACTTTATACTTCCTTCGAGGCGCTGGCGAAGAACACGGGAAACCATTTCGCGAATAACTCGCTCGAGCTGGCGAACACCGGCTTCACTTGTGTACTTTTCGATGAGAACTTTTATCATCCCAGCTGAAATCTTAAAGTCATCACCGTTTCCACCAATTTCTTTCATAACCTTGCTAAGCAAAATTGGAACGATGTGCTCTTTGTCATTCACGCTGCATACCGGAACTTCGATAACCGTCATGCGATCCAAAAGCATCTGTGGAATTGCATCCATGGAATTTGCAGTTGCAATGAACATGACATCAGCAAGATTAATTGGGGTCTCAAGGTAGTTATCATTGAAGACATCGTTCTGACTTGGATCAAGTGCTTCAAGAAGAACCCATCGCGGATCACCATGATGGCTGGCAGACATCTTGTCACACTCATCCAACAGAATCACCGGGTTCTTCGTCTTTGCACGAACGATTGCCCGAAAGATGGCACCAGGCTTCGCGCACTGATAACTTTTGTGGTACCCGCGAAGCGAAGGTTCGTCGGCCATCCCACCAAGAACAATTCGCTCAAACTTGCGACCAAGTGCAGTCGCAACAAGCTCAGCAAAAACAGTCTTTCCAACACCTGGAGGGCCAACAAGACAAATTGTTTTCGATACTTTTTTATTTTGAAATGCGCGAAGCGAAATATTGTCGAAAAGCCTTTCTTTGACTTCGTTGTACCCGTAGATATTTGTATCGAAAATTTCTTTCATTTTTTTGAAGTCGTATGTGTCGACAGTCTCGGTTTTCCAAGGGTATTTGCAGAGCCACTCAATGTGATCTTTTGAAAATGTAGAATGCCCCTCGTTCTTGAGCCTCCAAAGTTCACGGTTGGCAACTTCACGCGCAGCATCCGGCATGTCACTCGTGTCGATCATCTGTTTTAGTTTGGCCAACATCTGTCCCGTAAGAGGCCCTCCGGCTTGAGCTTGCTGTTGCTGAGGCACAGGAACAACATTGTTTTGAATTTTGGTTTTGTTAATTTTTGGAACAAGTTCAGTAAGCTGTGGTGCATAGCGAGAAAGAAGTTTTAACGCAATCCAAAACGACACAAGCCCAACGACAGCCTTTGCGGTATTTTCTAAAATCGTTTCTGTAACACTTATACCACAACGCAATGCCGCCTTCCCCAATGAAGCCTTTGGAGCCCTTTTCCCGCGAGCTTCAATGGCAGGATCTGTGATTAACGAACAAAACAATAGTAAGCAAATACAACGAAACTTCCCCATGCGCCTTCCCCTAGCAAAATCATCAATTCAAACTAGTCGCTTATGCGAGAATCATAAATAAAAACGCTGCCGTGTGTCAAAGCTCAAAAAGCTCTGGCAACAACGGCAGCGTACTGCGATTGATCATGGACAATGACTTTCTGCACAAATCACTTCGTGTAAATTTTAAAATCTGCTGCTATTTCCTGCAACAATCCTTCTGAAGTTTTTGGGGAAAAATTTGATTCAGAATTTCATTAACATTTTTTACTGAAACAATTGTTAATCCATCTAGGATTTCTGCGCGAACGCTCATAGCGTCATCATAGTTAGACTCTGGAAGAAAAATTCTCGTAATCCCAACTTTTTTGGCACCCGCAATTTTTTCGGGAACCCCACCAACCGGCAAAGCATCGCCCGATAAAAAGTCGATATCACCCGTTATAGATGAGTAAGAATCTGGAACCTTATTGGTCAAAGCGGAATATATTGCCACAACTTCTGCAAGCCCTGCTGAAGGACCATCTGATTTTTGTCCAAGTCCGGCAAAATAAATCTCTATAAGTTTATCTTCAAACTTATCCCCGGCACGGGTACAAAGTCCCCATCCACCGTTTCGATGTGATTTATCCACATTCGCTGCGACATATGAATACACCGCTTTAAGCGATTCTTTGGTAGTATCACCAACAGTCCCGATCAACTTATATGGCTCACGGTCTTGTTTTCTTCTATTGGTAATTCGAGCCTCGAGCTTTCCAATTCCTCCGCCAGCGCCAGTCGCATACATGATGTTAACGCAACCAACTCTTGGCTCCCAAACTTCACCAATGACATTTTTGCCAATCCGGTCTGCCTTAAATATGTCACGAATAACTTCCTCTGTGATCTCCGGTGGACCATTGTGGTAACGTTCCGGATCTTTTCGCAACTCATACGCATAGTGATCCAAAAGCCTCTCAATTCTCATCTCAAGCTGCCTAACACCACATTCACCCGTATATTGCTCCGCAATTTCTTTAAGAAGGCGACGTGAAATTCCAAATCCTTTATTCCCCCAATCACGCCATCTTCTGAATCGCTCTGGAATTTTTATATCTTTAACAACCTTCGGAAGAATGTGCCTTTCTGCAATTTCTACTTTTTGATCGGTATCATAGCCTTTAATCTCGTGCCACTCGATTCTATTATCCAAGGGCTCACTAATCCTCCTGAGTTTCTCTCGATCATTTGTAGTTGCAATGAAGGTTACTCTTGAATAGTCAATCCCAACCCCTGCATAATCGTTATCAACCGATGAGTTTTGTCCATAGTCGGTAACCGCAAGAAGCGGATTTGCTGGACTACCATTTGGTCCTTCCTTCTCTGCCATCTTATCTAACTCATCAAGCAAGATCACCGGGTTAGCACAACTTTGCCCATCACGCTTCGCATTACAAATTGCCTCTAAAATAATTCCCTCACTTGCTGATGTATATGCGCGAGGAGTTCCTCGAATTGACATGGAGTCGCAAACCCCAGCCAGAGAAACTCGTTTGTATGGAAGCCCAATTCCCTCTGCAATAATTTCTGAGATCATCGTCTTACCACATCCGGGTGGACCAACAAATCCAAGAATCTTTCCTTTAGCGCCTGGACTCATGTCTCGCTTGGAAAGATGTTGAATAATAACGCGCTTAACTTCTTCCATGCCGTAGCAATCTTCATTGAGCTTTTTTTCGACAAAATCGAGATCCAGTTTTAATTCAATTTCTGCACATGGAATTTTTCTTAGCAAACGCACGTGCCGTTCCATGACCGTTTTGTCGGTACTCACAGCACTTTTTATACCCTTGATTTCGTTGGAAACTTCATCAACCTTCTCATCGATTCGTGCCTTGCGTTCTCTCTTTCGAGCTCGATACTCAGGGCTATCTGGTTCTGAAAATTTTAATTTTTTCCACGGCGGTGGATTTGGGACATCATCCTCATCATCGTCATGGCCAAAGCCTACGAAGTCATCAATATCCTGTGATGGTTTTGGAAAGCGGCTAATATCAATTAAATGAGGCGAAACAAGGTCTTCCCGCTTTCGCTTTCGCTTGCGCTCTGCACCGATACGATGCCCATGCTCGATAAGCGCGTCAGCAGTCCGATTAAAAGCATGCAAGAAGCCTCCTTCATTATCGGTAGATCCGGCGAAGGATACGTCATTAGCAAGGGTAAAGATGAATGTGGTAAGGACAAGAAGCCCTAGCCGAAGAAAGCTCATCGCAGTTTTCCTCCCTTCCCAAATTTCTAAAATTTTATATCAAACGCACCCCCATGCTAACGCGCTGAAACGCCGTTGACAAAGGCCTAATCGAGATGCGCGAAAAGTTTTATTTAACGGTTGTTTTTGTGCGCAGCATTACACTGTGAAACGATTTGTGGATCGCGAAAGCTCGGCGTCACAACATCATCGTCGACAAAAATTTGATCGACAACTTGGCAAACGTGCGAGGCAAAGACAAACTTGATGCCTTCTTTTTCATAATCATGGAGTTCATCGATCTGGCGCCTGTTGCTCGATGGAACAAAGATCCTCTTGATCCCAACCTTCTTGGCACCAGAAACTTTTTGCTTAAGCCCGCCGATTGGAAGGACATTTCCTTTAAGATCAACCTCACCAGTCATCGAGGACCTTCCGTCAATCTTACGCCCTAGCGCAGCTGACACAATCGCCACAACCTGTGCAACGCCAGCGGATGGACCATCAATAGTTGTTCCAAGCCCTGGTATATGAACTCGCAAATCATGCGATTTAAAATAGTCTTCGCTAATTCCAAAGTCACTTGAATGCGAAACAACGTATGCGTACGATGCCTTCACGGCTTCCTTAGTCGTTTTCGTTGCCGTAGCGGTCAGAAGCATCCTGCCCTGTTTGGAATTTAATGATGGCGAAAATATCGCCTCAAACTTTCCAATTCCACCACCAAGCAAACTCCAGTACATGCTGTTCGTTACACCAACCTGGGACTTCCAGACTTTCATTGTTGGAACTTCCGGCCTTGACTGCCCACGCAAAACATTCTCGATTGTTTCTTCTGTAATAATCGGAGCAACCTCTTTGTGCTCTTCTGGAAACTCTTTTAGCTGCCGTGCAAACCATTCGGTTAATCGAATGATGCATCTGCTAAGACTACGAACTCCTGCTTCAACCGTGTATTTTTCGATTATGTGATTAAGGTGATTATCGGAAAGTTCAAATCCTTTTCCGTCCCCGGAACCCCACGAAGCAAACTCTTCACCGAGGTCAACATTCTTCATCGTTTTTGGAATTATAAATTCACGTGCAATTTTTATTTTTTCAACAGTTGAATATGCCTCGAGCTCAATAATTTCCATTCGATCTCTGAGCGGCCATGGAATTTCTTCAATATCATTCGCCGTCGCAATGAATGTGGTCTTCGACAGGTCAATACCGGTATCGATATATTTATCTACGAACTCTTTATTCTGCGACGGATCCAACGCTTGTAGTAAAGCCGCAGGAGCACTTCCATGCGTTCCCGGAACCTTCGACATCTTGTCAATCTCATCAAGAATAATCACGCCATTTGTAACGCCATTTTGCCAAAAAGCTTTAGCAATATCTCCAGGGTCTGCCCCGGTGTAAAATCGTGGAAGACCCGAAACTTGATACGCATCATTAACGGCAGCCATACAAATTCTTTTAAATGGTTTATCAATAACGTTGGCAATAATTTCTGAGAAAACCGTTTTGCCACATCCAGGAGGACCAACGAAACATAAAATTTTCTGCTCTAAATCGTCTCCAACCACAAATGATTTTTTTGCGAAATGATTTATTACTCTGTCTTTGGCATCTTGAAAACCATAAATTTCTGAGGTAAATCTTTCTTTCAGCAACTGAAGATCAAATTTTTCTTCTGCTATCGCTGTCGGAATATTTTTCAGGAAGTTCACATATTTCAAAGCCGCTGGAAAATTCGAAGACATCGGATTCAGATTAAACGCTTCTCCCGCAATCTTTTTGGCGATGTTCGTCGGCAAAATAATTTCTTCCACAACCGACCCATCTAACGGCCTGTTTGTAAACTTTCGATGGAGCATCTGGCAACCCTTGTACAAGAGATATGTACCCAAAATGCATCCACCTGTTAAGGTCGAAAAGACAACTGCCTTTTTAGCCTGATCCTTCCAATCATTCGCATGATCAGTAAAAGTACGGCTGGCATTTGCATGCGTTCCAAGAATCGAGCCAACTAAAAAGATGGCTAAAATTTTTTTAGTTTTCACTTGTACACTCGCAGCTTTGGTTAATCAATCACTCCTACCTTGCAGAGCTCGACAAGAATAACCAGCGGGCACTTTGACGTCAAAAGCCCCTTTGGAACAATGCAAATGAACGATTATTGGAGGAAAACCCGTCACAAATAGAAAAGCCCCCGGGAATCCCCGGGGGCAGCAAGTCCAAGTTGGTCGCTACGTGTTCACTATGATTTAGGCAGAAGCACTCGCTCGATGACCTCTTCAACCTTGTCCACAAAGTGTAACCGAATGCCCTTCAGAATCATCTCATCGATGCCGTGAAGGTCGCGCTCGTTGTCCTTTGGAACAATGACATTCTCGAGACCATACTGTTTTGCCGCGAGGATCTTTTCTTTGAGTCCTCCTATCGGAAGTACTCCGCCTTGAAGGTCAAGCTCTCCGGTCATAGCAAAGTTGCCATCGATTTCTCGTCCAGTGAGCACTGACAAAATAGACGACAGGAGCGTTATACCCGCGGATGGGCCGTCTTTGGGAACCGCTCCTGCCGGCAAGTGGATGTGTAGATCGTAATCCGTAAATATCGACTTATCAAGCCCAAAGCCGCCTGCGTGTGATCTGATGTAGCTCACTGCTGCTTGTGCAGATTCACGCATTACTTCGCCGAGTTGTCCGGTAAGAGTTAACTTACCCTTCCCTGGCATCAGCACAGCTTCGACTTGAAGAACTTCGCCTCCGTATGGTGTCCAGGCTAGCCCATTCGTCACGCCGATTTTATGGTTTTTTAGCTTCTTGTCAAACAAGACTTTGCTCGGTCCGAGGAAATCAATGAGGTTTTCTCTTTTGAATTGTATCTTTTCTTTTTCCTCAACAAATTTCCGAGCAAACTTGGAACATAGTTTTTTTATAAACCTGTCGAGCTCTCGCACTCCAGATTCACGGGTATACCTTGTAACAATTGCATGGATAAGTTCCGGGTGGAATTCCACTCCCTTCCCGGCCAAGCCTGAAGATTCAATTGCCTTTGGAACAAGGTGCTGTCCTGCGATCTCAACTTTTTCCTCTGCCAAGTATCCTGGAAGCTGAATAACTTCCATACGATCTCTGAGTGGCTCTGGAATTTGGTCAAGGTCGTTCGCAGTTGTGATGAACATAACTTTTGAAAGATCAAAGTGAACGCCAAGGTAGTTGTCGTAGAAGGCAAGGTTCTGTTCCGGATCCAAAACTTCTAGAAGTGCAGATGAAGGATCACCTTTTCCAGAGTTGCCAACTTTGTCGATCTCATCAATCATCAAAACAGGATTTGAACTTCCAGCCTTGACGATCGCCTGGATGATTCGTCCAGGTAATGCGCCAACGTATGTTCTTCGATGTCCGCGAATTTCAGATTCATCGTGCATGCCACCTAAAGAAATTCTGAAAAACTTTCTTCCGAGGCATCTCGCGATGGACCTTCCCAAAGATGTTTTCCCGACTCCCGGAGGACCCGCGAAACACAAGATTGGAACGTCGCAAGTATTTTTCAGCGCTCGTACAGAAAGGTAATCAAGAATTCTCTCCTTGATGACATTGAGACCGTAGTGGTCTTCGTCGAGGATTCCCTTGCCATGTTTCAGGTCAAGATCATCTTCTGTGAACACACCCCAAGGGAGTGTCGTCAGCCAGTCAAGGTGATTTCGAATAACTGCAGACTCTAAAGAATCCGGCGATGTTTTTTCCAAGCGACTAAACTGTCTTCGAGCTTCTTTGACAGCTTCTTCAGGCATGGTGCCGTCTTCGATTTTCATCTTGATCGCGGAAAGATCATCTTCCGCTTCTTCGCCCAACTCTTTTTGGATCGCACGAAGTTGTTCACGAAGATAGTACTCGCGTTGCGATCTGTTGATGGCATCTCGCGCGTTTGTTCGAATACTTTCACGTACCTTAGAAGTTTCAAGTTCGTATTCGATACTTTCGCGGATTCCAGCAATGAGCTCTAGAAGTGATTCCTTCTCCAGAAGTTTCTGCGCTTGCGCTGTATCTAATGATAAATGAGAAAGAAGAAAATCTACGACGCGCTCAGGATCATTTATCTGCGACAGAATCGCATGAAAGTCTGGACCAAACAATCCAGATGATCCGTGAGTGTTTTCGATTGTGGAAATAATTCCACGAATCGCATTGTCCACGGAATCGTTGTTTTCATTCCGGTCAAATGCAAGGTAACTTATTGTTCCCTTGAGCATGTCTTCTTCAGATGTAACTTCGTCGACATTGCAACGAAGCAAACCCTGAACAAGAACTTTTTGTCCTCCATCAGGAAGACTCATCGCACGCATGACTTTTCCAATGGTCCCAACCTTTGCAAGGTCCTCGGTTCCAATTGGTCCATGCGAACCACCCATATCACCACTGGCGGCAAGAAGTAAAATTCTTTTGTCCCCCTCAAGTGCGCGCCCAATACCGTTTATGATTTTCTCGTCGAGAACGAGTAACGGAACGACCATTTGTGGAAATACTACGACGTCTATAGTAGGAACTACCGGAAGCAATTTCGGTGCAGAATCCTCAAACGGTTCTTTTTTTGTGTCAGCCATGATCCCCCCCCAAAGAACGATCTTGCACGACCCCGCAGATCACCAGTCGGCACCGGAAATCCCCCTTCGCGGGCTACAACGTACAGGCATTAGTGTAGTGAGAATATAACCGTGAATACAACACTGTTTGTAAAGCAGCGATATGAAAGGCTTTTGGAATAAAATCAAACAGAACAGTTGACAGGAATGCGATACTTATAAACCATTAAGCATTACCTTGGATAACATCGGAAAGGCTTGTTGAATGCAGAGCAAAACCTCCCTTCGTGTTCGCAATATCACAAAGACCTACTCACCCGAACACATCCTCAGAGGCATTACTCACGAGTTCGAACAAAAAAAATCGTACGCAATCGTTGGAGCATCGGGAAGTGGAAAGTCGACTTTGCTCCACATCATCGGAGGATTGGACGAGCCAACATCTGGGGAAGTTATGCTTGGAGAAAAAAATATCCATGCACTCAGAGACCAAGAAATAAATTTTATTCGCGCAAACACATTTGGTTTTGTTTTTCAATTCCACTACTTGATCAAAGAACTGACTGCGGTGGAAAACGTTGCTGTCAAAGGAAGGCTCTGCGGGCTGAATCAACACGAAGCAAACAGCGAAGCGATGAAAAAACTTACAGCTGTGGAAATTGGGAACAAGGCGCAAAGTTTTCCACACCAGTTGTCAGGTGGCGAGCAGCAGAGAGTTGCTATCGCCCGGGCAATGATGGGGACACCAGATTTTTTGTTTGCCGACGAACCGACCGGAAACCTAGACAAAGCCCAAGCACGAAACATCACAGACTTCATTCTTAGGCTTCGTGACGAAAACGATATGTGCATCATCGTATGCACTCACGACCACGACGTCTCTAGCAAAATGGATAAAGTTCTAACACTGGAAAACGGTCTACTCACGTAGATGTCGTTCAAGCAATTTTTTAAACTCTCCTTCGTTGGATTCCTCCAAAACAAAGGCTGAAAATAAATATGGCCACATCTCTGCCGCGCTGTATGCATTTTCGACTTGGTGCCCATCGGCCACTCCGGCCAGCGGAACTAGGATTGATTTTTTTGAGAGGTGCTTGATTTCGAAAATAGTTCCCGCCCCAGCTCGCGAAACAACAAGATCCGCCATACCGTAAAAGAAATCAATAGAATCTTTATA
>JABIAA010000026.1 GCA_018656485.1 bacterium
CGTATCTCAACTTTGCTTGCTTGTTGGTAGCCTCCGTCGTATTTTCGTAGGTGCCATTCAAAAAATTGAGCAGAGTTGTTGAGTCGCTCCCCTGTGTCTCGCTGATTGATGCGCCTAGTTTGTTTTTGACTTCGACGATCGGGGCCTCAATGCGCACAAAATAATTTCCACCACTTGATGGAATTGCGTAGTGGTACCCAACGACGGCTCCAAGAACTTTGTGTGTTGCCGTCAGTGTCATTGTTCCGTTGAGGTAATCGCTTTCGCTGTAACCTTGGCTGTACACGCCTTTTTTATGGATGAGCATTCCAATGTCGAGTTGTGGAAATGCGGCAGTGCCTGTAAAGATTCTGCTGAACGAAATTGTGTTTGCGTTGCCGATGCCAAAATATTGGCCAGCTTCATTTTTTTCACGGGAGTCGTCGTAGAATCCTGCGATGTGCAGCGAGCCTCCGGTTCTACACTTGGGATTGTTTTCCGCGTCGCGTTGTCCGATGTGCCACATCGACTGTCGCGTTGCGAGGCTGTTTCCTGGAGGCGTGACTGTCATCCAAGTTTTGTTGGAGTGGTGCATCGCGCAGGCGTAGCTCGTTGTTAAAAAGATTAGTAACACAGAGGTTTTTTTGAATGGGAACATATGGTGTGCCCTTGGTTAAACTTTGTTTGCTTCGTCGGCAGAAAAGGATGCCACAGTTTTACTTGGCGATGCGACAGTTGGTGTTACAAGCTCATTGAGATTCGTTCGGGTTCCAGGTTTACTTGTTGTTGAAAAGATTTTTCTATGGATGTGACAATGTGTTGACCGGCGCGTCCGAGGTTCATTTTTTTGACGGCTTCTGAAAATCGATTAGAAAGTTTGGCAAGTTCTTTAGAGTCCTTAAACACTCCGCTTTTTCCAACAATTTCCGGATTGTTAATTTCAATGTTTTCGTAGTAGTAGCTTTCGTTTTCGACCGCCTTGAGTAGTTTTGTTGTTAGGTTGGCAACTGTTTGCTTCTGATGGGCGTTTTCGATTACGTCGGCAACCTTGCTGTAAAGATTTAGGCGCGTGCTGAAGTTTTTGTAAATGTCGGATATGACTGCGGTGTAGCTAGCATGTGTTTTTGGTGTTCGCTGAATTCCGAGCAATCCGTTTTTGCTGACCAATGTGCCAAGGATGCCCTCAAGCTCTCGGATGTACCTGAGGTCATACAGCGACGTAAGCTGCCCACCTTTTTTCTTGTCCATTGATCTGCGAAGTTCATCCATAGAAGCGGTTTTCTTTTTGAGTTGCTCGTTCAGCGCGCGAATGGTTTGTTGGTTTCTGGAATCGTCTTTTTCCGAAGTCTGCGATTGTTTATCCTGTCCACGTGCGGCTTGTTCGTACGTTGCAAGTTGCTGCCGGACCATCATCATCTCTTGCGCTCGCTGTGCAGTGGTTTGATTCATTGCCGCGCGTGTTGCGTTAAGTTCCATCGAAAGTTTCGCGATTGCATTATCTTTGATTGCAAGCGCTGCCTTGTGATTTTCAGAGAGGCTTGAAAGTTGACCAAAGTTTTGTTCCATCGTTGCGAGTTTTTGTGTGAGGGCTACGACTTTTTGTGACTGAGCTCCTGCGGTTCCACGAAGTCCGAGCAACTGTCGTTGTGCAAATTGTTTTTCGGTGTTGCGGACTGAAAGTGCTTTTTGAAGTTCCCCGCGGAGGCGATTGATCACCGCCGCCTGGGTTGTTGCACTGCTTGTCATGATGGAGTTTGCCAGCGCGCCAACGCGAATGAGTTTTTGCATCATGGGTGTGAATCGCATGTTGGTAATGTTGGAGAGCCGGGTGGCACTTATCCTTAGCGCTGACATTGCCTGGATCATTTGGTTTCGCAGGTTGGTGGCATCCATGCGTGCGACTGCTGCCATCTGAGCCTGAACAATTCCTGGCCGGGAGGGAGCCATTTGTGTGGCTCCGACCCGGACCGGTGAAGGAAGTGGAATCATACGGGAAGTTCGCATTGCACGATCAAGTTGTCCCATGCGTGCGGACTGTTGGCGAAGTAGTAAGTTGAGTTGCGAAATTTTTTGTTGCAGCCATGGCACCTGTTTTTCCAGGCCTTTGGAATTTTTTAGTTGCGCTTCGATCTGTCTTGTCATCTCAATGAGTTGTGCTGATGCAGCTTGTTGACTTGGCTCAACTTTCGCGATTTGCTGCCTGAGGCTTTCTTTTTCTTTTTCGGAAAGTTGAAGTTGTTTGGTGAGCTCTTCAATAAGTTTTTCTTTTTCCGCCAAGGCTTGCGCGCTGTCCGAGGGGATCAAGTGTGGAGCGAGTGCTAGTAGCGATTCCTTTATTTTTGGAAGTTGCCCTTCGATTTTTGCTGACCGTCCAATCATCTTTTCGACAACTGGCAAAAGCTTCGCGTAGTTCTCGGGAATTGCGGGACCTTGGTCAGCCAGGTCAAGCGCAAGCTCTTCGACGGCGCCGAGTTTTATTTCGATGTTTGGAAGGAGCTCTGCGACAGACTCAACCATTTCAACGTTATTCGTAACGCTTTCTAATATTTCTGTGTCGGATTTGCTCATGACCACAGGAGTTGGTGTGGATGATTCGAGTTTTTGAATTGTTTGATCTCGTAGAGAAAGTTGTCCGGCGAGTTCTCTGATTTCTTCGCGCAACTTGGAAATTTCTGCTTTGGAATTAGATTGGACCGGGTGCCTCACTGGAACTCCAATGGGGCACAATGAGCCTGCATAAAAACCGCAAAGCGCGGTGGTGATGAGTAAAAGTCGCAGGGAAGCCAAGGACGCGCCCACGTTTCGGTCCCCCCGTGAAGGCACCAGGTCTGTGGCAATGCTAAATTGTGATTCTTTAATATCTCAAGGGTTTGAGCTTTTTATTTTTGTAAGATCCCTGGGAAGATTGCTAAAAAGAAATCGCGAGTTGCCCCCACATCTCAACGCTTCTGTGACACATTCGTTTAGGAAATGCGACTTGATAAGCTGCACCGACGCTGAGTGCTATTTTCATTTTGTCGTCAAAGACAGACACAGTTTTTCCTGCGGAAGCAAAAAATGTGTGTAAAAAACTTTCTGGAAGTTCGATGTTGAGGTCTGTCAGGTTGAGAGTTTTATACGACTGTGCCGTCAAACTTGCTCCGAAATTTCCGTAGATCGCGAACGGTTTTTGAATTGTTGGAATTGGGCTTGAGCTGCCATCCCATGCGTAGCCATGCGTAAATATTTGGGTGTTAACAATGCCATGAAGATTGTCAGTCCAAGTTTCTTTGAATTTGTTGTTTTCATGTGGCTCGCAGTGAAATGCATAGCCGGCGGCGAAGGTATCCTGTCTTTTTCTGTAAGAAATTGTTACGCGCCCATCAATTGAGATTCCCTTTTCCACATGAATTCTGTGCGCAAGAATGTTTGCCGCGGGTTCAAGTGGTGTTCGTGCGACTGCGGCGTCTTTTTGCGTCAGTGCGTAGTGTCCCCAGTTGAAATCTTTTACATTCGCGATTCGTTTGTCTTCGGCAGAAAATCTGTACCGTGCTCCGAACTTGCCATGCAGAAAAAATGAGGATGACTCACTGGCTCGCCTGTAAAGTTCTACATCGAAAGAAGCGTCCGGTCCGATGCCGAGATGTCGACTTCCAATTCGTGGATCAAAAAGATATTCCAGCTCTACGACCTTTGCTGTTGGTATTTCGATTACTCCTGCGATGCTGACTCGCACAGGATTTTTATCGATGAGGTGGTACCCAATTTTTCCGGAGACATGCGAGAACCCGAATGTCTCGCGATCTTGTGCTGTGATTTTTCCATACTTCAATTTGTTTTGTTCATATCCCATTGTTGTATTTTCGAAGGTGCCTGCCAAAAACTCTTCAATAGAAGATCCCGAAAATTCATCTTTGTGTTTCGTTGAAAAAGAAAGTCCCGTGTTGTGATGGCTGTGTGCGAAGACGACCGTTGCGCCGGCAAAACTTTTTGGAACGATAAAGTCGAGATGTTGAAACCATGTTGTTTGGACCGCTCCGATGCGTTCGTGTGGCTCGAGGGTGACAATGGCCTCAGCGGATTGATAGCCGGAGTCCACAGCATTTTTTGTGTGGATGAGGTATCCCACGTCGATCTGTGAAGCTGTTGCCGAATCTTTTACCGTGAACGTATTTAATCCCGCGACGCCAAAACCTTTTCCTATATCTTTGTCAAAAATTGAAGGCGACCAGATTCCCGTGAAGTTTACATTGGTGCCCCACGCCGATTCTCTTTTCTCTCCAGAAAGTCGACTCGTGATTGCTTCGGCAGCGTAGTTCCAAATTTGTTGTCGTTCGATCAAAGTTGTCTGGCTTGTGTGTTTTCGCTCAGATGAATGTCGATCAACAATTGCGGATTCAACATTTTGAAAAACACAGATCAATAAAATTAAATTTAATGCGCGCACGTTCGTGCCACCGTAATTCAAACAGGCTCAGCCTGTACCCACGGTCTAACTCAAACAAGATGTTAAATTTATTTATCGGTTTGCAACATGCTGTACATATGGAGTTCTACGAACTTCATACTGAAAGTTTTGGAAGTGTGTTTAAATAAAAAAAGAGGGAACCCGAAGGCTCCCTCTTTTTAATATCTGTGATGTAGAATCGCTTAGAAGTCGATGCTGAACTTGGCTGTGAAACCCCACATTTCTGGGGTCTTTTCTCTGTCTCCTGCGAGTTCGTAGTAACCACCGGCCATTACTCCAAATGGAATATCGCCGTGGCTCATGTAGCCAATCGTTGTGTAGATCGAATGTGATGCCTGTGATGGCTCGTTGATCGAAAGGTCTGTGCCCTTAAGAGCAGTGGTACCACATCTAGTTGTGGCTGCCGTGGTGTGCAACTTGTAGATACTTGGTTGTAATGCATATGCTGTGTCAGACCAGTTCTTCAACGTGTTAGACTCTTCTTGCTGCCAATATAAGTGGTAGCCAAGAGCAACAGTGAAGTTCGAGTATTCATAGCAAACCGAGACATCGCCAAGGATGCGTCCACGAGGCTTGACCTTCATTACTTGGCCAAGAACGTTCGCAGCTGGATAAGTGTCATCACCTGTTTCTGCAATGAGTGATGAACGTGAAGCAGCAGAGATCATGAAGTAGTGTCCCCAGCCGTAAGTAAGTTCGCTGCTATCTGTCTGTGCTTCATCTTCACCGTCATGGCAAAGGATGTTATAGGTTTCCTTTACTTGGGCAATGCGGCTTTCTTCTCTTTCGAAGAAGTACCTGTAGTTAACATCGAAGTTAGCCTTGAAGCTGGAGTCACCATCTTCCCAGACATTTGCAGTTGCGCAAAGTCCTGCACCAAAACCGAAGTGGCGTCCGCCAACGACTGGCTCGAATGCATATGTTAATGCGCGATCATCTGCAGTTGGAACTGTTCCGAAGAGATAGCCACCAAATGTAGCTTTATCTTTCTTCAAGAAATCCCAGCCGAGCTTAAGATCGACGTCCGCGATACGTGTCTTGCTGTGTGCTTGGCCGTCGATTAAGCCTTTTGTGAGTGCTGTTGTTTTGTAGTATAAAGCTGTAGAAGGGGTGAAACCCGTTCCATCTAAGAAGGTCGTCATAGTCGAATAGGTTGCAGTAGTTGTGCCTCCAGCGTGTGTTACACCTGCGTCGTTTTCAACGTGATATGCACCAGTTGCGGCAGCAAACCACATTCCATCTACAACACCATCAAGTGATTGTGCGTAGCTAAAGCCTGCACCATATCTTGTATGTTTTGGCTCAAGCTTTATTGTTGCATCTGAGGTCAAACCTGTTCCAGGGATGAAATTCTTGGCGTCTAGGTTTGTTCCACGTGTTGCACTTTCGAATTTTACTGTAAAGTCATAGTTGCCGAATGGTGCAAGGCGTGCACCAAGTTTATCTCGCTGTCTGTTTTGCGCATATTCGCCGACGACACTAAGTCTGCCACCGATGTTATCATCGGAGACTTCCGGGCCACTCTTCTTTTCAGGAGTTCCCGTGAATAGCCCCTTGCCCGCGACCCCATCTAGTGGGCCACGTACATTGATCCAGGTGCGGTTAGTCTTAGTTTCGGCGTGCAATGCGGCACTGACAACCAGCAAGCCAGTCAGAAGACTCTTGACTGCTTTCATATGCCTTCCCCTTATATTGTTGAACGGACGATGAACACTTCACCGCGTAACATAAACCCTGTCTTTTTGTCAGCAGTGACGTCCACACCCCAACATCGACCTTTTGTGCACCGCACACAAAAAGCGCGACCTGCCCCTTACAATGAGGCATGTCTAGGGCTCATCCTAATGATCTTGGGTAGCCTTGGCAAGTCTTTTTTTAAATCCCCCGGACGTTTCTTGTGACGTTCTCAAGGTGATAAAAATTGTGAGAAAAACGGTTTACATAGTGTTCTACAGTGTTTTTTCTTCACGGTGTGAATTTTTCCTTTACCGAGTAATTTTTTTTCTCCATAAAAAAATCTGGGTGGTTTTCTTGTGTCGCACATGAGCGGCGATTTAAAATTATGCAGTAGAATTGCGCCTGACGGTGCTCCGTGAATTTGATGAGATGGGAGGTGCGACATGCTGTCCCGCCTGTGGCTTCGCGAGCGTGCGAACAAAATTTTTCCAAATAAGAAGAAAGCAATTGTCCCGACCCTTAGGGCATATTTTCATGAGTTAACTCTTCTGCTTTTTTCGGCTGTCATGTTGTTTTTTTCTCTTGCCCTAAGCTCCTTCAATCCGGCAGACAACTCACCGGTGTTTAACGATACCGCCCGTGCTTCCTACACAAACTGGTGTGGGTCCCTCGGTGCCTCGTTCGCCGGGGTGACCTTTTTCTCATTTGGATTGGGGGGGTACCTTGTTTTATTCCTTGGATGGTATCTTTTGCTCATGTCCATTTTACCCCTGTGGTTCCGGCGAAAGCCGATGCGCACCATTGGGGTGATGGCGCTTCCAATTTTTTTCTGCTCGTTCCTTGCTGTGCTTCCGGCCGGGTTCATGGGAGCTTCGCCGGGTGGGTTTGTTGGAGAAGTTGGAAAGAGCTTTTTTGGCCAGCTGTTCGGATTTTATGGAGCACTGCTTGCCGTCGGATTTGGATTGCTTACATCTTTTGTGATGTCCTTCGACCTTGCGCCGAGCAGCATCGTGCGACCTGTTCGCTTCTTTGTTGTTAAGTTATTTGTCGCTGTCAGAGGAATTATTCGAGTTGCATCGCTGGTTGTCGGACGTGCGGTCATGTGGACCTTCAAAGGTGTCGTGTGGTTTTTTGGATTGCTTCGTCGACGAAAGGAACGGCCAGACTTCCAGGAGGTTTTGAAGGAAGCGACTCCGGAAAAATCAGAGAGTCCTGTTTCGCATTGGAATGAATTCGACGAGATGCTCGCTGGTGCCGCGCGCAAAAAGAAACGTGAGAAGCCACTGGAAGAACCGGGGGTTCCGCGCGACGAGCTTGGCACGGTGTTGGACCGCGGATTGGTTGACGAGATAGAGAAAGTTAAAGTAAATCATGAAGAACGTTCGTACGAGTGGGGACCACGCTTGAGCGTTTTTGCTTTTCGAACCAAGGTTTTTTCCGGCAATCCATTTGCGAGTTCGAAGTTTGCCGCATTCCTTCGTAAACCAGTTGCGGCCGGTTCGGCATTCGTTCCACCCGACCCAAGCTTGTTCGCGGAAACTCACGAAGTGCGCCGTGACATTGCAAAGTTTGAGCAAGAGTGCCGCAAGCGCGGAGGACAACTCGAAGAGAAGCTTAGACACTTTGGCGTCAATGGAAGCATTGTTTCAATCATGCCAGGTCCAGTGATCACACTTTTCAAATACCGCCCGGAAATCGATACAAAGCTCAGCAAGATCATAGCTCTCGAAGACGACCTTGCCATGGTGTTGCAGGCACACAGTATAAGAATTGTTGCGCCAATTCCTGGGACCGACGTTGTTGGTTTTGAAATTTCGAATCAACATCGTGAAGATGTTTTCATGTCCGATCTTATTCAAAGTGATACTTGGAAACAAAGTGTCGCGGAGCTTCCATTGCTTCTTGGTGTGAACGCGGTTGGTGAGCCTGTCATCGAGGACCTTACAAAGATGCCACATCTTCTTGTTGCAGGTTCGACAGGTGCAGGAAAATCTGTGTGCTTGCACTCGTTTCTTTTGAGCTTGCTTAGTCGAAAACATCTCGATGAGTTGAAGCTTGTTTTGATTGATCCAAAGCGCCTTGAGTTTTCAGCGTACGCCGACATCCCGAATCTTTTGTTTCCGGTGATAACCGATGTTCGTCGTGCGGAGCCGGTACTTCGTTGGATCGTTGGCGAGATGGAACGTCGCTACGACGAGATGGCAGATGTCGGAGTTCGAAACCTTCTTGAGTACAATGAGCTTGCCGACACGCGTGGGCTTGAAAGGTTTCCTTACATTTTAATTATGGTAGATGAGCTTGCCGACTTGATGATGGTCACTGGCAAAGAAGTTGAGATGCAGCTAGTTCGCATCGCGCAAATGGCGCGTGCCGCAGGAATTCATCTTTTACTTGCGACGCAGCGGCCGTCGGTTGATGTGCTGACTGGAATCATCAAAGTTAACTTCCCAAGCCGAATTTCGTTTAGGGTTTCATCAAAAATAGACTCAAGAACAATTTTAGATTATTCCGGTGCTGAAAAATTGTTGGGTCGTGGTGACATGCTTTTCATGAACGGAAATTCTGCGACATTGCAACGAGTTCACGGAGCATATGTTTCGGTGCAACAAATTGAAAAGCTTGCAGACTATCTTCGCGGTGCCGGTGAGCCGAACTACCAAGTAATTGATGAAAGTTCTAGCGGGCGCAGCGTTGGGATGGACGAGGAAGAAGATCGGCTTTACGCAGAAGTGCTTGAACTTTTAAAATCGATGGACGAAATTTCAATTTCGATGTTGCAGCGACGTTTGCGAATTGGTTTTAATCGTTCCGCGAGAATTATAGAGCGCCTAGAACAGGATGGTTATATTGCGCCGGCTCAAGGAAGTAAGCCGCGAAAAGTTATTCGCTAGAAAAAAAATGGTGTTGCGATCTTGACAAAAGTTTTGAACGACGTAGTTTTCAACAGTCCACTTTTGAAATTGCGCGCTAGCGGCGTGGGAGTTCGCGATGGTGCTGAGTAGCTCTTTGTTGAGAGAGGCAGCGCCGGAAGCGGGTGTCGTCGTTTCGCCGAGTTCGCTCGACGAGATTGTGCAACTCAAAGGTGTGGTAAGCGGTGAAGATGCTGCAAGGCTCGACTTGCAAAAGATTGAATGTGAGATTTCAATTGACTCCAGGACCACAAAGCCGGGTAATATCTTCGTGGCGCTCTGTGGCGAATGTCACAACGGGCACCACTTTGTTAAAGAGGCCCTGTCTTATGGCGCCGTTGGCGCCATCATTGCTGGATCGGAAGCCTCTGTGCTTGACATATCTTCTCCTGGGGTTTTACAAAATAAAATAATTGTGGTCGTGCCTGAGACCGGGCTTGCGTGCGTGGACCTTGCGCGGGCTTGGAGGGAGACGTTTGGCTACCCAATTGTCGGAATGACAGGCTCCGTGGGCAAGACCACTACGAAGGAGATGATCAAGTACATCTTTGCTAGAGCAGAGCTTCCGTCCTGCGTGTCAAACGCAAATCAAAATACGCCGCTCGGTGCGGCGATC
>JABIAA010000027.1 GCA_018656485.1 bacterium
CGAGTGATGAAGGCAGTCAAGCGCGTTGTACAGCCGAAAAAGAAAATTGCGACAAACGCTGAAGCGCGTTCCGTCGTTGTAAAAAAGGCTGCGCCAAAAAAGCCAACGGTTAAAGCCAAGCCAGCTGCGAACAAGCCAGGTGCGAACAAGCCGGTTGTAGCAAAAAAAGTCGTGGCCAAAAAAGTTGTATCGGCGCCAGCTCCAAAAGTTCCAACAAAAATTACAAAGTCAGCAGCGGTTTCTACTAAAGCTTCAGCGAGAAGACCTAAGGCGGGGGTCAAGCGCGGGCTTTCCTCGGAAGAGCGCATTGAGCGTTTCGGAGCAGCCCTTCGTTCTCTTGCCAAGAAAAAAGGTAAAGACGAAAAGGGAACCGAAGAGCGCACGCTTAGGCTCAAAGATATCGAAAAACAATTTGAAGCGTTGGTCGACAAAGGCCAGAACGAAGGCGTTCTGACTTATGAAGAGGTTGCTGCTTTCAACTTTAGGCATCGCATTGCCGAGGAAGAAGCAACAAGTCTTCTTAAACTTCTCGATCGCGAGAATATTGAACTTATTTCGCAAGCCGATCTCGATGGCGGTGGCATCGACATGGCTGGAACTGGAGAAGCAGAGACAGTTTTCGAAACCGCCAAAGGCGGGATTCAGGCATCGCTTGAGACAATAGATACTCCCGACGATGACGACGATGAGGAAGTTGTTGTTGGTGAAAAAGTTCTTGAAAGGTTAAAAGCGCTTTCCGAGCCAAGCCAGCTCAACGACCCTGTGAAGCTTTACTTGAAGGAAATCGGAAAAATCCCTTTGCTCAACAAGGTTACCGAGAAGGTTATTGCTGACAAGATCGCTGAAAGTAAGCGAATGTCTCTTGACGCGATCAGCAACTTTCCCTTCGTGACCAAAGATCTTCTCGCGCTCACGGAGCGCCTTGAGAAGGATCCATTGTTCCTGAAAGACCTCATCCAGTTTTCCGATTTCTACGAGGACAACTCTCCGAAGTTTGAGGAAGAGCGCGACAAGCTTCTCAAGGTCATCAAAAAGATCCGTGATCTTCAGTCACTTGAAGAAGGGATTTACCGCAGCTATCGCGACAAGCTAGATGATCCTGCCAAGAAAAAAGAGATGCTTAAAAAGGTCGATGAGAATCGCGAAGCTGTCAGGCTGGTTGTCAGGGGAATTCGTTTCTCCAACAAGCAGATTAGAAAGTTCGGTCGCAAGATTGAAAAGTTCATAAGCAAGATTCGCGAGAAAGAGCGAGAAGCGGTTACATCTGAAGAGAAGATCAAGTTCTACAAGGGAATTAAAGATCCGCGTCATGACGATCTCGTGATCATGGAAGAGCTTGAAAGAAATTCTAGAGCTGCTGTAAAAGCCGTCAAAAAAATTGAGGTGGAAGCTGGCGTTGCTAGAAATCAGATGCTCGACATGTACAAAATTTTCAGCCGGGCGCAGGGCATGGACAAGCTTGCGAAGGATGACCTCGCATGTGCCAACTTGCGACTTGTTGTAAACATTGCGAAAAAGTACATCAACCGCGGACTCCACTTCCTCGACTTGATCCAGGAAGGGAACATTGGGCTTTTGAAGGCCGTTGAAAAATTTGAGTTCGAACGTGGATTTAAATTTTCAACGTATGCAACCTGGTGGATCCGTCAGGCGATCACTCGAGCGATTGCTGACCAGTCCAGAACAATTCGTGTTCCTGTCCACATGGTTGAGACGCTCAATAAAATTAACAAGATTACTCGTGCGTATGTCCAAGCGAATGGCAAGGAGCCATCGTACAGTTATCTTGCTCGTGAATTGAATTTAGACGAAAAGAAAATCAAGAACATCATCAAGATTTCCAAGGAGCCTGTATCGCTCGAAACCCCCGTTGGGGACGGCGACGACACGGCGCTCAAGGATTTCATTGAGGACGAGAACGAATACACGCCAGTTGACTCCGTTGTTAACGACGATCTTAAAGAGCGTGTGCGCGAAGTCCTCAAGAGCCTTGCGCCGCGTGAGGAAAAGGTGCTTAAAATGCGCTTTGGAATTGATGTTGCCTCAGAGCACACTCTGGAAGAAGTCGGAAAAGATTTTGCTGTTACCAGGGAACGAATTCGTCAGATCGAAGTGAAGGCGCTTAGAAAGCTACGACATCCGTCGAGAAGCAAACGCTTGAGAGCCTTTTTTGAAAAGGATGTTGAGATTCCTGGTGGTGACGTGGGAGATGGGACCGGCGTTTTCTAGAGATCGCGCAAAGGGTGTGTTGTGGGAATGCTTTGTCGGTTATCCGATTGGCGAAAAAAACATTTTTATCGCGGTCAGACTGATCGGCCGCGAGTTCTCCACGTCATAACTGGATTGCATGTTGGTGGTGCAGAAAACTTTTTGTATCGCTTGCTTTCAACGTTTGACCACGAGTGCTTGAAGCATGCAGTTGCATGTTTTAAGTGGGGGCCTGTTGCGCAAAAAATTGGAGCCCTTGGGGTTCCGGTTCACCAAGTTTCTAGAGTTTTTTACCGCAATGATTATCTCGGAGAGTTTGTAAAAAACTGGAAGCCTGACGTAATTCATGCCTCCGAGTGGACGGCAAATGTTTTGGCGAGAAGTCTCAAAAAAGATCAGCCGAAGATTCCAATCGTTTGTGCATTGCACAGCAACCCGGACTACCACGGATTCATTCGAAATTTCTTTGAACGCTGGATGCCGCTTCCGGACAAGTTCGTTGCGGTGTCGCGCGGTGTTGTCGAGGGGTACGAGCGGAACATTGTTGCGCACCTCGGGAATGATGCAGCAAAAAGTTTTCGTGATCGGCTAAAGGTCATCGAGAATGGAATCAACATCGACTACTATGCCCAGCCGTCTGGTGGAGCCGTTTCCCTAAGGCGTGAGCTTGGAATTCCTCCACACGCTTTTGTTGTCGGAGCAGTGGGGCGAATGGTTCCCATCAAAGCATACGATCATCTCATCGATTCATTTTCATTTTTTCTAAAGTCAGTTAACGGAAATGCGCACCTTGTTTTTGTTGGTGAGGGGCCTGAGCGGGCGCGATTGGAGTCGTACGTTGAAAATCTTGGGCTTGGTGCATGGGTGCACTTTGTCGGACTTCAAAGGGATCTTCTTCAGTGGTACGCGATGTTCGATGC
>JABIAA010000028.1 GCA_018656485.1 bacterium
CGCGGGTTGCTTGGCTTTAGAGGTCAATTCCTAACCGATACACGTGGGACAGGAACTATAAACAGTACGCTCATAGGGTATGAACCGCACATCGGTGACGTTCCTGCAAGGACACGTGGCTCGATGGTTTCAATGGAAAAAGGTTCGGTAACTGCTTATGCGCTTGATACTCTTCAAACCCGTGGGGTCATGTTTGTGAAACCATGCGACGAAGTTTACGAGGGCATGGTCATTGGTGAAAACAGTCGCGATAACGATATGGACGTTAACCCTGTCAAAGGGAAAAAATTGACGAACATGAGATCGTCTGGCGCTGATGATGCAGCAAAAATTACACCGCCAAAAATTATGACGCTTGAAGAATCATTTGACTGGATCAACGACGACGAACTGATTGAGGTTTCACCAAAATCAGTTAGACTTCGCAAGGTTTATCTCAAGGCTGTTGATCGTAAGCGCAACAAATAATTTTTATCCGGTGATTCCAGTGCTCAAAGCATCTACGGCCATTTCTTCGCCAGCCTGAGTATCATCGATGATTTTTTGTTCCGCTGGTTCAGCTTCTTCTTCCTCTATTGTCGGAGGTGGTGGCGGTTCAACTTGCTGAATTGGAGGTAGCTCTGTTGGTGTTGGAGCGTCTACTGATTCGGGTTTTGTCATTGTTGATTTTTCAATCTTTTTTTCGATGATGTCGGCGACTTCGCCTTTGATGACCTCTGCAGCTTTTTTCTCTATTTTCTGAGATATTTCTGCTTGAAGTGATTCGTATTGCTGGATCAGAAATTTTATTTGCTGTTCCGTTGCGTCGATTTCTTGTTCGAGCTCCTCAATTTTTTTGTCTTGCTCGATATCCTTTTCGCTGGTGCTTCCACCACCGAACCATCCGGTGATTGTTCCCCAAATCCCTGCGTTGCATGATGTTGCGAGAACAATGGCCGCGGCTATCAAAAGATTTTTCTTCACAATTACTCCACTACTTTGTGTTTGCGCTGAAAATTTCCGAGCCAGATGTTTCCGCTTTATCGATGTCATAGATTCCTGGAACTTGTTTTGCTAGCTCTACAATTTTTTCGAGTTCAGCTTTTGTAATCTCAATATTTGTCGATCGATCGTAGGTGTCCGCGTACTCAGCTAAAAATTCTGCTCCAGAAGAGTTTTTTAGTGCTGCAATGCAGGCATCATACACAATCTCGTCATCGTCTCCGAAGTCTAACGGTATTTCTTGCTCGAACACGTAATCAATTCCGGCATCCAAAATTTCATTTTTGTAGTACTCGAGAATTCCAATTAATTTTGACTCGATGTTATGCGATCCAGAAATTGATTCTAGTGTTCCAAAAAGTGGGCCAAAGAAAATGCTGCGTGCGAGTTTTGGATTTGGCGTTTCTAGGTATTCGACGAGCAAGCCAATTCCCGCGAGGTATGCCCTTGGATCTTGTTCTTTGATTCCCTTCATCAGCAGCGGCTCAATCAATTCTGGGTCTGATGTTTTAGCTCCCGCAAAGTGCAGCGTCAACTCAGGAATTGTTTTTTCGATTACGAGTTCGGAATACTTTGATGCCAAGTCCGGCCCTGTAACTTCATCGCTTGCGTCGATGGATGGTTCTTCGATCGTTTGAATTCCTGGAGTTGGCTCTTCTTCAAGCTCTGGTAGCTCTTGCGGTGGTTCAGGTGGTGGCTTTAGAATTCGTGGTGGAAAAATTGAAGAGTCGTCCATCACCTTTGTATTTTCCAACGCTTCAACTCTCTCTTGTAAATTCTTTACAGCGTCGACGATAACTTTGATGTTCTCGTCTTGTTTCTCCGGCTTTTCTTTTTTGTTTGACCCGAAACTTTCTTTAACGCTGCTTATCGTGTTTGTAGCCCATTCGACAGCAACGTCAAACCAGTCCGTGAAAGTCTCCCAAATCCCAGCGTTGCACGAGCACGATGCTGCAACAACAATTGCGATTATCAAAATACTTTTTTTCATAGTACGGCTCCGCCCCCTTCAACAGGTGGTGGTTGAACGGGTAGTGTGAATGTTGTTGGTGGCGTGACTGTTGGTGGTGGCGTGGCTGTTGATGACGGGTTCATCAAATCGAAAAACATTTGTGACAAGAGTGTGTACGTGTTTAGTGCGGAAGGAATAAGGTCTGGCTTATAAAACGTATCACCTTCTTTTCCGACGCTATAAATTCGGCTGAAGAGATCTTTTGTCTCATCTTGTGCTTTGTGAAGTTGTGTAAATATGGCCAACAACAAGCGATATTCTTTCGAGTCGCTTTTTAATCTTACTAAATCGGTAGCCAATTTATCTTTTAGATATCCATCCAATAACAATTGACAGTTTAAAAGAAATTCTGCTGAAAGAGGCCATGTGTTGGCTGTGTTCTCAAACACATTTCTGAGACGGGATTGAAATAAGACAGCTTTTTTAGCTAGATCAGATATCTTTTTTTGACGAGGCGTTGCCATACTTTCATCTTTTAAAATGAATGCATCAAATGGTTCATTATTAATTTCATCGTAGTATTTTTTCCAGGCGTCAACATTTATATTTTTTGCAGTAAGTTTTTTAGCAATACTCCAGAAATTTGCATGTTTTTCTATGGTATTAATTTCTTCCTGGGAGATTTCTGCAATTCTTCCGAACATTTTTCCAAAGGTTGAAACATAGCCTTGAGTGCCTTCGTATTTTGTAAGATCTACGGTTTCGCCATTGATGAGTCGAATTATAACACCTAGGTCGTTAGCTATTTCTTCCTCAAATTCTCCTCCAAGATCCGAGTAAAAGTTGCTAAGACTTTCTATTACTTCCACAACATTGTCGGCTTCTATATTGTCTGAAAAATTAGGTGGTTCTACATCTTCATATTCCACAGAAGAAATTCTTCCAAGGACATAATTCAAGATTCCAATGTAGTGCTCAGGAGTTTCGAAATTTCTAACAGCTTTCTTAATTAATTCTATTGTTTTTGTGATAGGTTCCACGATGTTGGCAGCGTGTAATGTTCGGTACATCTTGTTAATTTCAGTAATGTAATCTACGTGGATAAGATCTTCTGGGTTTCCAACATTGTAGAGGATGTCGATGAGTTCAGTCGGTTCTCCAGAAATGTCGATTGAATTTTTTACGATTCTAATTTGTCTGTAGTATCTTTGTGCGAATTCTGCAATTTTATCTCCAGTCTCTTTCATTTCATTTATTTCTGGGATGGTTTTGAAAACTAGGAATTTTGTCCAAAACTTATAATAATCGTCAAGGGATGCAGCAGTTGCAGGCCATGCATTTTTTCTTCGATTTCCAAATTCGTCGAAGACATTATCGAGGCGAGCTTTAAGATGTTTTGTTTGAACTGCAAATTTGTAATTTAGATCCGAATTATATCCGGCTGCATCTAGACTAATTTGATGGTCAGTTTTTCCATCACTTGGAATCATGTAAGTTTTAAGCTTCGCATCTTTAAGATTGTAATAAATTTCTTTGCAGAAATTGTTTTTTGAATGATATATTTCCTCAGATGTTAGAGTTCTTATTTGATGCCAAAGCCCAGCATATTTTTCAAGATTTCCCATAAGAACGATGCCTGGCTCAGGGGTTGGGTAACCGGTAAGGGCTTGGTGAAGCAAGTCATACATCTTCAAAATTGTGTTCTTGTAGTCGATATATAAAACATCGCCAGCTTGTCCAACATTGTAAATATTGTTTAGAAAATTAACGTTCCGGCCAGATTTATCGTTGGCATTTTTTGCTTCGTGAAGTTGTCGAAAGAAATGGTATAAAAGATCGATGGCTTTTTTGTTATCGGATGTTTTTATTTGGTGTGCGCTTAGATTTTTTAGTATCCCATGCCATACTTTGTAATATGAGTCTAGATTTATTGATGGGTATGGCCATGCATTTTCGCTCAAATTTGCGGAGCTATCAAATAGATTTTCAAGCCTTGCCTTAAGTAACAGTGCTTTTCTAGCCATCAAGCTTTGGTTTTCTACATTGACCCCATTTTTGTAAAGTTCTTGTTGGTTTTGTGTCATTCCACTTTCCGGAATGAGATATTGGTCAAAGTTCAGATCCCTGATGGCCATGTATTCATCTTTCCAGATGGTTTTGTTTTCTCTGTCGAATAGGATGTCGTCGTTTATAAATTCATCCGCCATGAGATTTTTCGCTTGGTCCCACAGCAGTGCGAAATTGACAAGCTTGTCTTTGACCCCGGAGTATCCTTTTGAAGGGTCTGGGAGCGGCATGTGATTTTCGCTGGAGATTTCCAGCTCACTTTCCATGTTTGTTATACGCGATTGCAGATCTTTGAGGGCATTCACGAGAATCTTGATATTCCCCTCGAATAAATTTTTTGATGCCCGAAACTCGCGTGTTATTGCTTCGGCTTGTGCTTCATTCGCGAGCACATAATTTTTGACATCTTCTTTTGAGGCTTTGTCTCCTTTGGTGAAAAAGTTTTTGGCATCATTAAAGAAACTGGCAGTGCAAGAAGTTGACAACATGACTGCAATAAACGCAGTTATGACATACGCAATTTTAGATTTCATACTTTGTTTCCTCCAAAAATTGTAACAACAAATTTCATTGAGCTTTTCAGAAGGTAGATCATTGTTTTAAAGATGTTCAAGAATCAGCCTGATTCCATCTGGTTTGAAGTTTTTTTGTTGTATCCTCCAGAGGAAACAGAATATTTTCAATTGTGGCTAAAGTTTTCGTCGTAAAGATTGTCCTACTTTATAATTTTTACTGTGATGGGGAAGGTTCGGCAAGACGTTTGAATTCTTGTTCTATTTTTGTCGTACGTTCTTGAATTTCTTTTGTTGCGTCGACAAGAAGTTTTAATGTTTTTTCCATGCCCGAGTTGAATTCTCTGATTTCACGAGTTAGCGTTTCGGTTTGTGCTTCTTCTGCCAGCATGTAATTTTTAATATCGTCTTTTTTTACCTTGTCATTTCTTGTGAAAAAGTTTTCAGTGCGCTTAAATAATCCTGCATTGGCGAATGTAGAAATTGTTATGGTGATGATTGTGATGACAGAACATATTTTTTTTGTTTGCATTGTTGTTTCCCTCCGAAAATTTTACAGCAAAATTGCTGCTGACTTCCCTGAGGGTAGGCGATGAGACAAAATATGTTCAAGAAATATAGGGATCGCGCTGCTATTTACTTGATTGGGTCCATATTTTTCTCAGTGCTTGTGAGATTGTTAGGAGCAGTCCGGTCGTGAGGAGCCCCGCAGGAAGTGAAATCCCAATATTTGCCGCGTACGAGACACTTGTGCTGATGAAGCCCGAAATTGTGAATGCAACGATGCTACCCGCAAGGATTGGCAACAAATAAGCCAGCTGTGCATGCAGCAGGTCCATGTGGTACGCACCGGTACTTGAGGCTGTCATGATCGGAATATCCGCAATTGGAGAAATTTTATTTCCAAGGAGCGAGCCGGATAAAACAGCTCCGATGGTTGCGTACAAAATTGGAACCTTCGCTGCAAAGACCGGTGATGAGATGTGTAAAAATGCCTTGATCATTGGAAGGCCTATGGGCAGCATGATTGCGATTGTTGCCCACGATGATCCTACGGAAAACGAAATCAAAGTTGAAATTAATAGCAGTGCAACGGGAAGCAATTCAATTCTTAAAGCAGGAAGCAAAAGTTTTGCCAGCGCGGAACCGGTGTTGAGGTCTTCGTTTAGGAAGCTTCCAAAACTCCATGCGAGCGTGAGGACCATGATCGATGGCAGCATCATTGTTAGTCCATGGAATAAAAGCAGTGGGGATTTTTTGAATGAAAGTTTTTGTCGAACGATCAACCACAGTGAACTTGCGGTCATTGCGATTAATCCACCGGTCAGCAAAGACAATTCCGAGCGCGTGTTTCTAAGTGCCGCAGCAAGAAATCGTGTTCCGCCCATGAGGTGATACCCACCATAAAAAAGCATGCTCATTGCAACGCCGATGACCAACGAGCCGATTGGGACGATGAAATCGCTTATCGAATGATTAGTTGTTTTTGGAGTTTCAACTGCGGTTGCCAATGCTTTCCCTCCGACTAGGTTGCCGGTTTCATTTGCAACTTTCCGGTGCGCATCAACGATTCCGAGATTTATTTTTCTAGCGGCGATGAACCACATTGAGGCGATTACAATGAGTGCGTGGAAAGAAAATGGAATGGAATAAATGTACGTAAAAAATGGATCCGCTTTGATAATGTGCCCTGGTATTTTTACTTTCGATACGCCAGATTCGTAGATGAACATTGTGATTGTTGCAGCCCAACCTGAGATTGGTGTGATCAATGCCAATGCGCCGGCGATGGAGTTGATCATGAAGGCGAGTCGAACGCGTGGAACTTTGAACAGGTCGGTCAGCGCAGTCATGACTGATCCGGTTGTTAGCGTGTTAAGGTAGTCGTCAATGAAAAGAAATGACGACAAAGTGAGTGCGGAGAATTCTGCCTGCCGTTGGTTTTTGAGCTTCTTTTTGAAAAAGCTGGTGTATGCAAATGCGCCGCCAGATTCCCGTATGAGCGTGATGATAACTCCGAGTGTTATGAGAAACATGAAAATGAACAAGCGCTCACTTTCTACAAATTTGCTCCACGACAGCAAATTTAAGATTTCACTTTTTTCTGCGAGTCGACCAAGTACGAGCTTTGTGGTTGCCATTGGAGAAAACTCAGAGACAATGAGGGCTGCGCTTACAATTCCGCTGCACAGTGATAACAAGATTTTTCTTGTGGCAAAGGCAAGTGTAATTGTGATAATTGCAGGCACTACTGATAAAAATGTATTCATTCTTCCAGCCATTTGGATCAATTTGAGACTTTGAACAAATATAGCACCCCAAGTTTATATTTTTAATAAATTCATATTGTTGAGACACTTCTTTTCCACGCTTTATTGAAAGACTTGCGACCCGTGTGGTTATAATCGCCCGATGTACTTTTAGTATGAAATTTGGCTTGCAACGTGAAGTGCAATATCCAAGGGAGGCATTATGAAGCGGTTCTTAACTTTTGTATTGGCAGTTTCCTACGCGGTGATGTTCGATTGTGCGCAGGCCGCCAAGGGGCACGACGAAGAAAGTGTTGTGTGCTACGGCGACGTTGTACACTTTTACAACTCGTATCCCGGCGGGGAAATGCAAAAGGTTACAAAGAAGCTTACTTCGGCGCAAGGTGCAGCACTTGGCGCAAGTATTGGGACTTCGGCAGGAGTTTATGGTGGTTTGGGGGGTGCAGCCATTGGAGCTGCGTACGGGGCAGTAATTGGGGCACTTTTTCCTGGGACAAAAACTTACGATGTTAGGACGGGCCCAACTTTGTTTGCCATGTATCCTGCAAAAGATGAAATGTACGGAGTCTTTGAGGGTTTATTTAAGGCAACCGCAGAAGGTGAGAGTTTTCTTCGTGGATCATACGCATTTGCACACGTTATGAATATTGTTGTTGATAAGAAGACATCTCGATTTTATGTGATAAAAGGTCCGCATAAATCAAAAGAAAGATTCAATTGTAAGTTTGGAATGCCTGTTCGCCTTGGTGATGAAATTCGTCTAGAGTCTCTTACCGATGGTAATGTCTTGTTCTCGTCAATTACTCACTTTGGGGGTGATGAAAAAAACGCAGACATGATGTGGGCACACCATGCAAAAGATGACGGGGTCTCTAAGTCGCGAAATGCGAACTGGACGGTCGAGGCAGCTGGGGGAAGTGGGCAGGCAACAGATGATGAGTTGCGAGGGGATGTTTTACGGAAGAATACTCCTTTTAGATTGTCACAACCGACACCTGATGGAGCTTCTCATCAAGAGAAAGTATTCATGACGCTTGGCTCAAGTGTCCATGAGCTAGCGGAGCTGTCATGGATACTTCGGTATGGGGATTATGACGATTTCCTGCATGTAAATTATCAGGCGGCGTATGGAATTGCTTCTACAGAGACTTATGTAAAAAATAAAAAAGAGTTAAACATTAAATCGCTTTTCATGTTCAGTGATCCTCCTGACATTCCGTCATGGACAAAGTTTTCGACGGGTGTGTTTGAACGCCGTATTTCGGAAGCGGATAATACCTTTCGGGCCCTAGCTCCTACTGAATTTTTGGAAGCACCAAAGTTTACAGATGATGAAAAAAATCTTTTTCCTTCAAGTAAAGAGAAACTTTTGTATGGCTCTCTGATAAAGCTTCGGCACAAGGATACTGGCTGTGTAATGAGACCTCTCGGCAATTACCCGATTGGACTTTCATCAAATAACGACGGTGTTTTTTGCACAAAGGAGCGTGGCGATGAAAGCTGGTTTATCATAAAGGGCCCTCATTCTGATTCCGAACGGTGGAATTGTGTTTGGGGTTCGGAAGTAAAATCTGGGGATATGATTCGGCTTGAAAGTTTGAACAGTCACAAAAATCTTAGTTTCCAGGCTGGATATCTTCCACAAGTAAATTTTGATCGCTCTATGCTTGATCCAGCGAAAGAAACAACGGAAGATGTGTTTGATAAAAATATTTCATTAGACATACAGCAGACCAGGGAGGCTTCGCTGAATGGCGAGGATGGCATTGGCGGAAAAGAAGATAACTTAATTCTTAAATTGTCTGGTAGTGCTGTGGAAATAAAGTCCGCAGCGAACAAGGATTTTTATCTTTCGTCTTGCTCAAGAAGCGCTCCTACAAACAATGTCATGGATCGCTTTGAAACAGAAATATTTTGGGAGTCCGAAGTCGCCGTCGAGTTGCCGGAGGTTACTGAAGAAGAATACAATCCGTTAGCCTACGTTGACGGTTTTAAAGATGCATGGAAGGCCGCAAGGGATAAACAAAAGGAAGCGGAAAGATCTGAGCTTGATGTTTTTAAGCCTGCTGGCACAAAGGCTTGGGTTGTCGAAGACGTGAGCGAGTCAACAAGCACTGACGAAACTATTATTGCTGCTGGCTTTGAACAAGTTGAGGGGCTCACCCTAAAAAGTGTTTCTGTTGGAGAAAATGGAGCAATCGCCGGGGTTAACGGGGAAGATAACCTTGTTATTTATGATCCGGTTCAGGACAATGTTAGGACCCTCGATTATAAAGTTATTAGCGCTGCACTTACTTCAGATGGCATCGTGTGGGGGATAACCGACGACGGCCAGGTTGTGATGGTTGATGGAGACAAGGTACAAGAATTTGCTGGCGACTTCAAAACGATTGCTGCTGATTCTGGTGGTCGTGCATATGCTTTTGGCGAGGATGGAGTTGCGTCGGTGTATGAAGGCGGAGGCTGGCAATCGATGCAGGTCTTTGTCGCGGGGATCTCTGCTGGCTCAAGTGGAAGAGTTGCCTACGTTCCAAAAGACGATCTCTCAAGACTTTTGGTTGGTGACTACAAAGATGACCCAAGTTCTTACGAAAATATTTTTGATAGTGTTCCAACTTTTACCGAAGGCTTAAAAATTAAAAAAGCCCTTATTGGAAACAAGATGGGCAAAAGTGCAATTGGATTTGTTGGGCACAATGGAAAACTTTACTTGCCGGATTTTAAAGGGAAAAAAATAGCTGGATTTAAAACTCAAAAATCTGGCGGCAAGGACATTGTAATTGTTGACGCATCGCTCGGTGACGATGGGACTTTGATTGTTCTTGGTGGATCGCCGGATAGCGAAAATGCGTTTAGCGTTTTTACAAAGTTGCTTACTCCGCTTCCACCTAAAGGTTCCGATGTAACTTTGTTTGTGGAAACCACCGAGATTAAAGAAGATGGAAGTAAGGTGACCATAAGAAAGGCGTTGCAAGCGGATGCGAAAAATCGTCTTGTTGCTGTTGAGCAAGACGAAGTTAGTAACATCGACGCAAGTATGAAAATTGCGGTATTTGGGCGACTGGCTGGTTTTAGCCTGCCGAGTCGCAAAGGCAGATTCCTGAGTACCGTGTCCAGTACAAAGCAGCAGGGAAAGACAACTAAAAATCCATTCATGTTCTTTGCCGGAAAAACTTTTTATGACAAGAAAGCGACCACGGAACAATTTATTCCTTACGAAATGGAAGAGATCGACGGTGGCGCAAGGCTGAAATTTCAGAACAAACTTACTGGCGGTTTCTTGCAGGCCGATGAAAATAATTTTGTCCGGTTCATGGGTAGTAACGGAAATCCGATTATGCAAATTAACGGCAGCAAGTTTGTCGTTGAATTTGCTTCAGAAATTGTTTTGATGCTCGAAGAAATTAGAAAACTTGAAAGTTCTATTGATCAAGTTGAACGACTCAGAAACTTACTTGAAGACTATGAAACTGTCTCTGATGAAAGTCGCCTACAAACAATTCTGGGTTGGATTGGCACAATGATCGATGGAAAAAAAGAATCGATACAATTGTGGAATGAATTCATCGAACAAGATGAAGATGGCGATTCTGGTGTGTACTCGCTGAGGGAACTTCTTGATGATACGATGTCCGAGTGGGCTGATTCGATTAGCGAAGAAACTAAAAACTTGTTCAAAGATATTTTCGGAAACAAATTAAAGTTTTTGAGCGAAGTGAGCCTTGTAGATAAAATTACACGCTTGCAAGAAACACAGGATTCTCTGCGGATCGGTGAAGTTGCGATATTCATTGAAGAACTTGATTCGCTTGTTGGTGATTTTGAACGAAGCAAAGTTCTTGGATCGGAGTCAGAAATTTTAGAAGATACCGAAGCTATCAAGGCTATGGTTCAAAGTTTCATTGATAAATTTTCATCCGCAATGGAAGAAGATGACAGGCTTCGTGTCGATGACATGATGAAGCGAGTGCTAGGGACTGATTCTGACATTGGCGATCCAGTTGATCTTATGGTCGAAATGCAGGATAAAGCAAGGTTCTCACTTCATGACAAGGCGAAGTTTATTACTTATGTTCGAATGCTTCTCGGTGTGGGGAGCAAGTACGTGAGCAATGGCGTCGTGCATGGTCTGTCGCCGTCGAAAATTGCAAAATTAAAAGAAGCGATCTCTGAAGCTGTTCGTACAAAATTTGCCGAAGACGACGGTGGGAAGCGATGGAAGAAGGCAGAAAAGTATTGGAGCTTTGTTGAAAATCCAGTGACGGTTGAAAATATGGATTTTGGGGACCAGGGTCTCAGGATCAAAGTTTCAGATACAAAGTACGAATATCATTTCAACCTACATTACATTCAAGGGCTATTTAAAAAATTAAAAACTCCTACATTTCCCGAATTCTTAGTTGCTCGAGATCAACACCTTCTCGCAATGAAGTCGAAACTTCAAGCGTGGGCAAGGGCTTCGGATGCAAATACGAAAATGAAGGTTGTTGCCTTCGGGCGCAGCTCGCTAAATCTTTTTGAGAAATGGGAGGAGTGGAACCCTGACACCGAAAAGGCTCTACTGCTAAAACACTTCAAGCGATCGTAGCGACAAATTCGTTCGATGCTTACAAGTGACGAAGAAGCGAAAGAGCGGTTGCAGGAACTTTTAGAAACTGTGAATGGTCTCATCGATAAGTTGTATCAGGATTGATGATTTCGTAGATACATAGCAAAGGGAGAATGGATATGAGATGGCTTGCTTTACTTGTCTTAGTTTCGAATTTAACTTTTGGTTCTTTGCAGGCAGAAGATCTTTTGCCGCCAACTCCAGATACGGCCGCTTTAGATTTACTTTCTCCTGCGGTTGTGACTACATACACGCAGGGAATCATCAATGAGATGATCGAAATAAAACAGAAAGTTATTGCGAAAAAATCATACAACTTTGGTCAGGCTGTGACGATGCTTGCGCCGATGTCGGATTTCATGGATGCAACATGGGATTCCGTGAGGGAAGAAAATAAAGAAGCGGATTTCAAGCAAGCCTTAATTGATCTTGCGCTTATCCTCGCAGCCGACAAGTTTTCTGGAAATTCTTCACAGCGTCGTGAGCTACAAGATTTGATGACAGATGCTTCTGAGGGGATGCTTTCAAGTTTTGAAAACACCCAAAAAGACGCTCTTAAAAAAGTTCTAGTCGATTTCAAAATAACTGCCGGTGAGCCGGAAAATTTTGAAGAGATGATGAGTTTTTTGGACAATCGGCTTTCAGAGCTGAAGGCGCCTGACCCCTTGTTTCTTAAAAAAATTGAAAAGCTTGTCGTGAATCGTCTTGATGATGACGAAGCCCAAATTGTTGATGAGGGTGGAGAGGTTATTCTTTTTGCAAGTGTATACAAAAAAGTTGACCAAGAAAGTTCTTGGAACGATCTCAGAGTTTTTGTCGAACAAGTTTGCTTCAGTCAGCACTTCAAAAATTTTAAGGGCAGAATAGCTACCGATTTTGGTGGGAACGTTACCGGAATTGAGGATTTTAAAGCCTACCTTCGCGGAACTTTTTCGAGTGGGATAGCGATTGCGGACTGGATCGCATCCATCGAACGAATTGCTGCGGTAGAAGAATTTACCCAAAAGCAGGCCGATAGATTTTTGATGCGAGTGCAATACATCGAAAGAATGATTGATGAGCGAATTGCATCGATCTCTGCGGATCAAGGGCTCGCAATTCGAAGAGCGATTCGCATGGTCATTCACAGCAGGTTAAAAGATGAGACCTTTGGTGACGTTGTTGCCCTAGAAGAATTGATCAAAAGATTTGGCGGCGACGAATTTGCCAATCCAGAAGCTCCTCTTCATGGCAGCAGAGTTCTTTTGATGTGGAATGTGCAGGACGGATCTGCGCCAACAACAAGGTTTGTTAAGCGCGTGAAAGTCGGCCCAACCAAAATACTTCTGCAAGCAGTTGATGATGACCCCGTGGATTCGAAAACACATTTTGATGTCTATGCAAAGGCAGACTCGCTTGGATTTGGTGTTGCGGATGGAGGGCCACTCGATCAGGGCATGATGACCGTTCGTGCAAATTCCGGTGGCATGTCTTCTGCAAAAGATACGGCGAGCGTTATCGAAATTGTCACGATGGGAAGTGGCAACAACAAAAACTTCAAAGCAAAAAGCTTAACGAAAGAATGTTCATTCAAGATGGAAGGCCCGAAAGCGGTAGCCGGCTTCAAGAGCAAAAAAGAAAAACACGGGTACATGTCGGTTGGCAGTGATGGCTTTGTCAGAACTTTCAATGCGCAGACGGGATCAGCCTCTGGGACATACGAAGAAGATAAACTTACATTTGGCCCATGGGAAACATTTCAAATAATCGAAGTTCCAAGGGAGTACATTGAACTTGGCAAAGCCCGTGCATTTACTTCAGACGAAAATCGGCTTGCCGTAATGCGCAACGTTGCGAAGAGAATTTCAACGGAGCAAACAGAACTTGCAGTGCAAAAGAGGAGAGTGCTTACACAAGAACTTGCTAAGTTTGTTGACGAAAAATTGCTTGTTGCTGTTGTAGATCGTTCCACGTTTTTGACTGCGATGAACGGTGACATTGGGCGAAAAACGATCCAGACATATCAATTTGTTGAGGCGGCATTCAAGGGGCACTTAGCTTCCGATCCGGAACTTGCGGAAATTATTTCGAAAACAAAATTAAGTCTGTCCTTGCCACCGGAGTCGTCAAAGAGCTTGAGGGTTCCAAGCGACGGTGACGTGATTGCGTTGTATGCCCCGAGTTCTGATCCGAATAATCCAAGCGCAGGAAAGTATGTTCGTGTTGAGTTAGAGACGCTGCCATCGGGTGAGAAGAAATTCTTCTTGAAGGCTGACGCAAAAGATCCACTCGATCCACAAACACATTTTAAGGCAAAGGTTCTTCGAGAGTTGATTGCGTTCCAGAGTGAGTTTGCCTCTGGTGGGTACATCCATGTCAAAAAAGTAAATCCTGAACAAGCTATGGCAGAAAATTGGCTAGATGCTGCGAAACTTTATGGATCACGAATTGTTGTCAGCCAAATTTCAAAGGCGCCAGGCAGTGCTTTTTGGGATGAAAAAAACTGGGGTGCATTGTTCTCCGCAATAGATGCTGATGACAAGCAAAGTGTTGTCCTGAAAAGTAAAAGTTTTGAAGGTGGAGTAAAAATTGGGACAACTGATGAAGCTGTTACCGACAACTACATGCGTGTTTTTAACGCCGACGGAAAACTTGGGGAAACGAGTTCCTCCACTGGGTTTATAACAGTTGGTATGTCAAATATCATGCTTGTTCCATTGAAATCGTTTTACATCATTCTTGGCGGAACGCGGCGCGAAAATGACATGGGCAAAAAGTTTGATGTGTGCAAAGGGCTTCTAAGCCAAATTAAAACCCCACTTGATCGCGAATTACTTTTCAGAGAAATAATCGAGATTCTCAACGAAGTAAGAAAAGATAAAGTTTCATGGAATAAGTTTCGAGCAAATCGCGATGCACTGCAAAAATTGAATGACTTTCTAAATACCGCCCGTATGGTTTTTAGTGAAAATTTAGATCCCGTTTTTCCGTTCATCAACTCAATTATGAATCTCATGAGAGCAACTCCGGTTTTCTCAAGTGCTTACATTCCAGAGGAAGGAATGGTGATTGCTCTTGCGTGGAAAGATCCAGGCGGAGAAAGAAGATACGTTACATCTGTTTTAACAAGTGAAGAAGAGTATGTTGATGCACAGGGTTGGCAGATTCCTTTTGATGATGTGACCGGCGAAGAAAAAATGGTGACACGTTTGAAGATTGACAGCCTAAGTCCACTTTCTCGAAAAACACATTTCAGAGTTGTTCGTCAAGGTAATTCAATCGCCTTGCTTTCGCTTGAATCCAAGGGCCTTGTTGTTGGTGGGCAGATGGACTCATGGATGACAGGTTGGGGAAAATATCTTGAATTTGTTGGAGCTGATGAGCCGGAAGACTTTGATATTAAACGTAGGGTTTTGCGTATTGGGACGTCTGCGCAGGAGAAATTGTTGGAGCGGCCTGGGCTTCGTATGATGAATGTCATTGGGAATAAAAAGACTGCTTCGTTTAAGTTCCATGATGTTGAGGGATACCTCTCTGTTGGGGCGAGTGATAAATTTATTCGCCTAAGAAATCCATTAACTTTCGAACCTGCCGGAATGTTGAAAGGCGATACGCTTGAACCGAGCACGTGGGAACAATTTGAGATTATCAATGTGACCGATTACATGCTTGGACTTGGTGACGCGATTGCAAACCAAGGTCTTTCTGGAAGGCTGTCTCGATACCTTCGGTACATTGACGGAGCTAAAACAAAATTTGAGCGACAGAGTTTGCTTTGGCAGGTTGAGCAGGAAATAAATGATATTACGGGTGCTCCGGACAAGTGGGCGGCGTATGAGACCGATCCGTACGCGGCTGATTTCTTCACAAAGATTTTTACGCAATTTCGCAACAACAGAAAATTCAAAGTCGAGTTTTCCAAAAATATTGATGAGGCAGAGAATAAATTAAAATCTGGTTTAGCTGCAATTGCAAATGAGTATGCTCCAGAAAGTGGCTCTACGGTGGCGTTCCTCGTAAAAATTGGAAATGAGTATAGATATTTAACAGCTATTGAGAGCGAGTACAAAATAGGAAAACACATACTTGTTGCCTCGGGGAATGATCCAGTTGACGGAGGTGCACACTTCAAGGTTCTTGTTCGCGAAGGCTACCTTGGATTTCAATCGGTTGCCTCAGGTAAAAATATGATGACCCCTGTATTGCCAGACGATGCGGATCAGTGGCTACAGCGGAAAAAAGACAACGAAACGATTGTTGTGTTGACCGGAGAGGAATTTAGGGCTGGTGCTGCATCAGAGTCGTTTATCTTTGACGAAGAAAGTACAAAGTATGAGGCTCTCCTTCGAAACAAGGCGACCAATGGATTTTTGTTTGCTGATACTCGCGACACAGCGATGTTGGAAGAAGGACAAGAAAAGTTGAGACCCGTTCGTACCGTTAATTCAGAAACAATGAAATCCATTGCGGGTGGCACGAAGTTAAGAATTGTTCCACTTGGAGAATTTTACACTGGTCTGGCAAGAGCGCGAACAATGGAAGATCCTTCACCTGCGATGGAAATGCTTTTTGGGTCGGTACAATTCATTTCAAATGACGCTGAGCTTAAAATTTTGGTTGGTGAAATAATTAAATTCTGGGACAAAATGGCGTCGTCAGAAAATCCAGCGATGTCGCAGAAATTTTTCTCGGATGCAAAACTGACCAGCCGGTTTGAAGAGCTTAGAAAATTCATGATGGATTCGTTTGAGTCACCAGAAACTCTTAGGCCTCTCAAAAATTTAAATATTGCTGCTGGTGAAAAAGGTGCGGCGGTAAAAACTTTTTCCGAAAAAACAAAAGAGATTGTAAAGGCGCTAGAAGAGCTTTCACCAATGGATATCTTTCAGTTTATGATGGACATTGAAACTTTGGTTTCTCAGAGAGTTCTTGGAATAGGACTTGAAGATGCGGTTGATGCAGGCGGCAAGCCAATCAAAAAATTCTCCTACAAAGATATTGTTGAACTTGGAAATGTTCTTGCGCAGCAGGTATATCACAACTCCGTGATCGTGAATTCGAAACAAAGAACAAAGACGAGAGAGTTACTAGAAAAACTTGATGTTACAAAAAATCCGCTAAGGTACGATGAGTGGCTTTCATACTTACAGTTCTTCGCAAACAAAGAGCATTTGACTGGCAATCAGCGGGAACATGTCGTAAAAGTCTTGGAGACAATGGCAACATCTTCGTGGATGATGCTTGCAGATTCGAACAATTTTGATTTTGAACCTTTGCAGAATCTGATCAAGAAATTTAAATACAATCAATTTAAGGCTGACGTTGATCGAGTAAAAAAACTTGATGTCCCAACAACAAAACTAAAATACACGCTGTTGTCTGGTTCGGATTTTAATACCAGCATCGGTGCAAGTTACACCGAGCTTGTTACACATCAAGCGATGGAGAAAGACATTACTGAAAGTCTAGAAAGACTTATTGGCAAAGTTGAGGCTTGGGAAAGTCGCGTGAAGGTCGATGGAGATGTTGTTGCTGAACAGGTCTTTGCGCAAACTCTCATGAGTTATCTTGAGCCAATTCGTGATGATCTTGCTTCTGGAAGCTCATTGCTGATGGGACGGTTGCATAAGGTGATGGAAGAAATTGGACAACGCTTTAGCGTAGATGTCCCGGCGATGCTACAGGTCAGTGATGATATGCAAATTGGTGATGCCCCCGCACTTGGTGGATTTGGTGAGATGCCGGCGGGGTTTTAAAACGTAGCTATTGATGTTGCCTTTATAGCGTGAAAGTTCATGCAAAACCTTGATAACGGACGTGTGGATGGACACAATGTTTTTGTGGCGCACGAGTGTGCCATGCGCGCATGCGCATAAAAAAATATGGGAAAGTTAGTTTGTCATAGAAGTGGAGTGAGTACATGAAACCTTTTTCGAGAGGCACGGTTTTGCTGGCGTGTCTGCTAGGGTTGTCTTTTGGGAGAGCTTCTGCAGACGCTTTTTTTGATCAGGGAATACAAAAAGCTACGGCGCTGCAGAAAAAAGTAATGAAGGTTCTTTCGGTTACTTCTGCCAATCCAATTGTCTTGAACTTCATCAAAGAGCTTAACGAGCTTTTTAAGTTCAGGCACAGAGCTCAACTTGCAAATGTTATTAAGCTTGGGACGAGCATAAAAATTGTCGGGAAAAAATATTACGGCATGGCAAATGCTCTTGGTGCGAGTGACCAAGCTTTGAAGTCGCAAGCATCAAATTTGCTTGCATGGCTTAAGTGGCACGCGGGAGTTTGGGACAGCAAGAAAATGACGCGGCTCGGTCGTGCGCAGGCTCCAGAGGGTTCTCCGCCAGATGGATCAATGACACTCATAAAAGCAGTCGTGGACGGAAAAGAAAAATATTTTAGGATTGTCTCGGAGGGTGGTAAAATCCATCTGAAGGCGGATGTTGATACTCCGATTGGAAAGGAGTGCCAATTTAAAGTTCATGCCGACCACAACTTGGTTTGTCTTGAGCCTGCGTCGACAACCAAAAAGTTTGTGTCGATGCCTGAGGTGAAGTCCAAGGAGTCATGGCTCAAGCAATACAAAGAAGTTGAAACTCGTGCAAGAGTTGTTGCTAGAGGAAATGATGTCTCTGAATCCACATTGTGGATGGAAATTACGTGGGACAAAAGCAAAAACATTGGGCTCAAAGGACTTGCAACGAAGGGATTTTTGAGCTTCGGTGAATCTGAGTATGCACGTTCACTTAAGGCAACAGATTACGATGGAGCATTTCTAAGATACACAAAAGCGACTCAAGGGGTTTGGTTGCAGCCGCTTGGGAACGCCATCGGCAGACTAGAAGAACTTCGGTTGGTTGCAGATGTTGAATCGCGTTTTGCTGGTTTCACTGAAATTGTTACAGAAAATTTCATTTCTACAATGAGCGACATAACATTTTTGTTGAACGAAGTTTTGGCATTTATCGAAGAGTGGCGGGCCGGCGACGCGAAGTGGCGACGTTTCATGGGTGCAAATGGTCCACAACTCGTAGAGGATATTGTCGCTGTTCTAGAGGGCGCATTTGACGTAAGTGGTTCAGACAAAATTCTTGAACAGATCAAAGCGATCCGCAGAGCTGTAACCGATGGTGCGAAAAAAGCTTCGACACTCGTTCCTACGATCAACGGAAAATCGATCGATGGCATGATCGTCGTGATGATGAGCGAAGACAACAAAATTTTGGCTTTCTCTGACGGCAAATTTTTCAAAACGGATGATGAAGTTGATTATCTAGATTCCGTTGCGCATGTTTTGATTGGTGCTGACTCCCGTGGGAACATAACGATCAAGTCAAAAGCATCGGGTAAATATTTTGGCGCCGGAAGCATTCCGCATGACATGTCCAGTTGGCTTGAGCCGGCAAGGAAAGATGCGTCTCGGGCAGAGTTCCGCTCCACGAGTGTGAGTGCCTCCGAAAAGTTTATCATCGAAGAAGATCCGTCTGTAGAAGGAAAGTTCCTAATAAAAAATATCGAGATTGGCGGGTTCATAAGAATTGATGATGACGAGTACATTAGAAATGTCGATTATCAAAATCCAACACCTCGTGGACTTCTTCCTCCCCTTCCACAGCGTTATGCAACAAAATTCAAATTTTTAGAAATCGATGATTTTTTTCAAAAACTTGCAAGCATGCGTCAGATAAAAAATATTCTGAATCGTGCGAACGAGTACAATGAGATGTTGCCAACAATTCTCACAGAGAAACATGTAACCACGTTTCTTTCTGAGATTGAACGCTTTCTAAAAAAACAACGTAGGAATGAAAACTACTGGGGAAAGTTGAAAGAAAGCGGTGCGCTTGGAGTTTTGAAATCTATTGTTCGTTCAGACAGGATCGAATCGTTCAGTAAATCGTCCACCGCTATAAAAGAAGACACAGACAAGGTGGATCTTCTTTTTAAGGATGATGGCGTTGGGATAACTGCGGCGACCGTCTTCTCGGGGTACGACCATTTTTCACTTCGTGTTGAAACCGAGGGCGATTACTATCGAAAGATTTTGATTGTACAAGATGATGCATCTGTGAAAACTTCCGATGACGACGAAACTTTTCCGGCCGGACATATAAAAGTTGAGGCGGTTGATGATGGCGTTGTTTTGAGCTACGGCGACAAGTACCTGGCCGGTCGACTTGAGATTGATGAAGATATGCTCGAGGATGTTAAACGAGAGTTGAAGAAGCTTAAGTTTACTGCGGATTCAACAGAAGATGCATTAAAGTTTGTAGAAGAGACGCCGCAAAAAACAGTAACGGAAACCATTGGGGAAGGTGAGAGCGCATCACAGACAAGCAAAGATGTCGATGATCCCGATGTTATTCCGTACACAGGTCTCGACAGAAATCTGAGTGACTTCCTGCAAAGCGGAGGAAGAAAAATCAGGTTGCGCGTAGATTCTGAGGATAGCCAGGAATATTTTCTTGCGATAGAAAACGATCACTTGAGTTTGACGCGAAATGAGTCGATGAAAAAAGTTGCCTTCAAAGTTATTCCGATTGCATCGTTTGTTTCTATTTTGTCCGGTGGAACAGAAGCTTTTGATGGAGAAGCGCTGAAAGTTTACGATAGTTTGATCTATCAGGTCAGCCATATGGGCGAACTCAACGTGCTGCTTTTGGCGTTTAAAAAATTCCTTGGGAAACCACGCCACGATGCGAGTGTTTTTGCCGGCTTCAAAGCTTTGCGCATGGAAATTGAAAAGTGGTGTGACGCAGTTGGGGAACGATTTGCGAGTGCCTTCCCGAAAGACGGTGATGCTTTCGCGACATGGAATTCTGCTGCAGCTAAATTGTCGAAGGAACATTTTCCTCCAACTCCTGAAGCGCTAAAAAGTTACCTTGGTCAACTTCTTATGTCAGAATCTTTTGCTACGCGTGTAGTCCGAATCCAGGATGAATTTAAAGCAACCGGTGATGATAAAATTACAAAAGACAACATTGATGAATGGCTGAGTAAATTCGACATAATGGCCGATGACCGAGCGGATGCAACGACAGAGCAAATTGCGGAGTTAACAGATTTTATAGACTCTAAAATAGTCCAAGACCACGATTTAATTTTCGACACCAGGCAGGGGAAAGTGGTTACTGAAATACGAGAAAAGTTTTTGGCGGAAGTTACATATGTAGATCTTGTAAATCGATTTACTGCAATGGTTAAGTCCAAGGTTAAGTTTGACACAAGTGATGAAGAATTGTTTTGGGCCAAAGTTAACCGGCTAATCAAAGAGCGATGGCGAGCTCCACGTGAGGAATTTGACTTAGAAAAGATTGTTCGACTTGTAAAACACACCGTGGACAACCGCTTTAGTGATCCAAACTCCAATAAAATTCTCATGAACGCAAAAATTTCTCAACTTAGAACCGCTGCGGAATCATCAGAAGGTGAAGAAAAATATTTGACCTATGCGGAGCGAATTGATGCTGCTAGAGATAAGTTGAAAACAATCGGATCGAGAGCTTCAGATCTTCAGAAAATCACAGAATTTGTTGCATCGATGAAGTCATTTCTAGACGATCGAATTGATGGAACAAAGGAAGAGCAAGCATTGCTGATTTCGTTTTTGCAGAACGATGTCACATACCACTCGCATGTTTACTACAACTCAACTCTGAGAGGACAACTTCAAGAGATTGAAAAGGGAATGTGGGAGCCTGCAACTTACGAAGATTACGTTGCGAATTTCAAAAAACTTTTACAAGTGAGAATCTTTACAGAAGCCCACAAAACAGCGTTCATCAATAAGCTGAACCTTCTTGTAGAAAATAGATGGCAAGCTGCGAGTTCTGAGGTCGTCGAGAAAATAAAAGGCGATGTCAAATACGCGATGATGAATAGATTTAAAGATGACATTCTAGATGACAAGGTTCAGAAAACTCGGACCGGAAACGATGGAAAGCCATTAAGAAATAAAAACATAGAAGACATTGAAGCACTCATCGAACAACTTGAAGGCGGCGGCGAGATGACACTAGAAATTGATGTGAAAAATAAAACAGAACATCTCAAAGGTTTGCCATCAGAATCCAGAAGAGATATGCCTGTAGAAAAGAAGGAAGAGTGGGTAGACGGTATGGAAGTGCTGGTGAGCAACATCTACGGCGAAGATTTGGAAACAGTTGCAGAAAGCACAACCATGAATCTTCTGGAAAGCATAGAGCTGCTTCTGGAAACGACGATTGCAACAATTCTTCTTCCTGATGAAGATGAAGTTATGAAAAATTTATCTGACAAAATTGAAAAGCTTTTAGAAGAGGTTGTTGCAGCAAAGACAGTAGTAACCGACCGTGCGGGTGTTGCGGCGGCTTCGGCTTAGTTGTTAAAAAAATTGATGAGAAATTAATACTGCAATGATACATGTGCTTTTTGTTTTGATTGAAGTTTTGTGAGAGGGAGGCGCAATGAAGGGCGTTAACTGGCTAAAATTACTTTTGTTCATGTTGTGTGTTTCTATTTCAGCAAGTTCTTTTGATGCCATCCTCATGAAGAAGACTAAGAATATTGCGAATCGGTATGTGTTAACCAGCGCCCAAATAACATCTTTCATGGATGGCGTCAGGAAATTAGCAGAACAAGGCTCACTAAGTTCTGCAACTGAGGACCAAAGAAAAGAATTGCTGAAGTCGGCAAAAAAGGGATTGTACAGTGGCAACATGGGGGCAGACAACAGTGCGGAGTTGAAGGAGCTTGTTGAGAGTATTAAAACGGCAGAGGTTGCAGGAGCTGTTGATCCCAATTTGTTTGCCACGATCAAAAAAATTGCTGGCTATGAAACGGTAACTGAGACACAGCAAAGTGAATTTTCTACAAAAGTTGGACAGATGGCGGATGTCGTTGACGCATTGTCAGAAGATGAAAAGCGTGAGCTATACTCCGTTGTGAAGATCTCCAAAGATAGCGGGAAGATGCTTGCGGTGATGGAAGAGCTCGAAGGCCATGCTTCCACAATTCGTGCGGTATCTATCGTCGACGAGAAACTTTTGGAATCGGTGCGGGAGGTTATAAACCAAGACGCTGTCACCGATGAAACCAAGACAACATTTCTTGCAAATGTGAACAAGTTGGCTCTGCAGCTTGACTATGCAACAGAGGAGCAGAAAAAAGATTTCCTTGGGATTCTTGAGTCCGCTCGAGACGGTGGGAAAATGACGTTTGCCGCAGAGGATAAAATTACAGAGTTGGTTGCTTCGGTTGATGACACGATTGCCGTCCCAGGATTTTTGGACATGCTCGAAGCTTCAAAAAAATTACGTCGCAATCTTACTAAGTACAGACGATCTCCAAATATCGACACCATGGTCGAGAGCTTTCTTGATTCATTGGAAGATCTTGTCGACGAAAGAGCGAGGGCGCTTCCAGATGAAAACGAAGATCTTGGAAACTTTATTCTCACATCCGATCGCTACGCTCGGTATGGATCAAAAAGCAGCAGTCATCAAAGTAGATTGGATGGCATAAAGAAAAAATTTAATACCGAGTTGACGCTAACCGACATCCTGAGCACACAAGAAGATATGTTCCTTGATCGTACCGGCGAACTATCGAAAGATGAGATCGAGCGTGAGATGAAACTTGCCGACAAAATGGTGACAATGGCAAGTGCCGCAACTGTCGCTGAAAATAATTGGCTTGTCGACACCCTATATTTTTTGTTTGACGAATTCCTCGAAGAAAAAGATGGCGAAACAAGTTTGCCAAACTTTGAGGCGAAGCAGGCTGCAAGAAACAAGTTCAACGGATACGAAGATTACAGCGGTTACCACGAGGGCTATTTCGATAAAATTGACTACATTGATGAAGAGGAAGTTGCGTCATCTGAGGGGACGTACGCAAACCTTATTGCCGATCTAAAGACAGAATTCACAAATTTAAATCCCAACAAAGTTCCGGCAGAAAAGCTTGCAACGCTAATGGAGAAGCTACAGAAGCTTGTTGATGAGCGGTACGGAAATCACCCGAGTGATATTTCTATGCTCGAGGAAAATAAGTCGAGTCTTTATGATCTTTTAAAGTGGGTGGAAAAGATTCCAGCTTTCAAAGGAGAAGCCGAGAAGATTAATAAGATGATTGCCGATTCCATGACGGGAAAAGCAAAAATTCCGTATTCGGAGCGGCTAGAAAAATTATATGTAGATGTTCCTCTAACCCAGGTAACTGAAAATCGTAAGAGCGTTCGTGTTGAAGACAATGTTGCAAAATTTATGGTCGACATCGAGGAAGTTGTTAACGATAGATTTGGTAGCCATGATAAAGATCTAGTTCCAGAAACAATTGCTAGCAACAAGGGAGCCCTTCTGGGATTACTAAATTGGGTTGCTGGTGCTACCTGGTTTAACTCAAGTGAAAAAAATACGCTAAATGATTTGCTTGAAAAAGCCGGGACAGAGCGTCCGTACTCAGAATTGATTGAAGAATTTTCAACACGCCTCTTGAGCATTTCCACTGATTTTCATGCAAATCAATTTATTCTCGCGCTGGAGAAGCTTGTTGCAAAAAGGTACGGAACGACAGAGCAGGACAAGGTAGATACAGATGCGAATAAACAACAACTTGTAAATCTTCTTTATACGGCGTCGAATCTTCCATCAATGAGTGAGCATAAAACAAGGATCTTAGAGTTGAAGACTGCGGTCGATAGTGGTGCGGCTGTTGTTGCAACGACAGCCAGCGGTGTTGCTGCGACTGGAAATTATGCGTTGAAAATAACAACCATGACATCAAAACTTTCGCAGGTTTATTCTGCAGACAACGCGGCAACGTACATGACGGATTTAGAAAAGTTGGTGAACGATCGGTTTGGAAATACTCCAGAAGACATTCAATCCAAAGCCGCGAATAAAACAGATCTAGAAAATCTTCTTTTCAAGATTAGAGCGAATAACCATTTCAGTAATCACTACACAAAAGTTGGCGAACTTATGAACGTTGCGAAGAATGATCCAGATCCAATGTTCAACCGCCCAATAAATGAGTTTGTCGATTTCCTTGAGAACTGGTATGACACAGTGACCGCGGCAACTGCAACTTCGTTCCTGGCACACCTTTCACTTGCTGTTGATCGTAGAGGTGAGGCTGATGGTGGAACCAAAAGCAAGCTTGATGGCATTGTTGGGAAGTGCCGCTACGGGGGGAATTCGGGTGTGTTGTATGTTGGTCAGAATGTGACAGTAATTGGTCATCTGCAATCAACAATGTCTGGATACGATATTAAGTTTGGCGAAAAAGTAAAATACTTGCTCAGCAGGATGGAAACTGTTTCTCAATCAAAGGATCCGGTTGACCAAGCGATGCAAGAAAAGTTTTTGAAGAGTGCAGAGTTTTTGATTAAGCAACTGAGCGATGTCGAAGAAAGAAACTGGGACAGAATTGATACTGCGCTCAAGCGAGCGTTACATACCGGAAAGTTCGACGGGTATGAAGAACGAATAAATAGAAACGTAAATTCACTTGAAGCGCGTAAGACTGCAATCAAGTTGAGCAAAACAACAAAGCAAGACGTTGAAACGGTCCCAGAGTCTGATGGAACTGAGCCTGAGCGGGAAGCTAAGTCGACGTCAGTTGCCGCAGTACAAGCTGGGCGCGCTGTGCGACGAGCACTTCGATAGGTCGACAGCTAGAGTAATTTTCAAGCGGCGGGA
>JABIAA010000029.1 GCA_018656485.1 bacterium
AAGCAGAGAAGCATATTCTAAAATCATTGTGGGCGGTGAATATGTGAATTCGGCTATAAAAACTTCTGAGATTCAAGATGAAGTTTTTGGAACGTTTGTTGGCGATGCAATAAATCGTGCGAAAGATGAACAAGAAAAACGCGAGAAGAAAGAAGCCGATGCAAAGAAAAAGTCTCTAAAAGATCCCGAGGTGAAGGCGCTGAAAAAAAAGTTAGTGGGCATCGAGGCGAAACTTGGCAAAGAAGGTGCGAAGAATCCAGAAAATCTTCGAGAGCAGCGCCGTGGAATTATTGACAAACTTTTTGAAAAAGATCCAGATGAGGCCAGCGAGGCGATCACAAAATTGTATGGGCTCGATTTTAGTGTCGTGGAAGATGCGTTTGGGGATGACGCAAAGCGCGCGAGTGTGCTGAAAATTCTTGAGGACATCGATGGGTTGCCAGATGCTACAGTTGGCAAGCAAGCGCTGCGTTCTAAATTTGTCGAAGATATCAATTTGGCTTTGAAAAACAAAAGTAACACAGTTGACGATGTAAGATGGTTTTCAAGGGCTTACGCAGGTGCAGTGGGTGATCTTCGCGGGGATATTGATGAAAGTCTTTTTCCAGATGCGGGTGCTATGTTTCTGAAGAATGGAAAAGTAAAAAATAATTTATCCGATGGAGCTTCTAAATTTAAACATGCACTTTTCGTAAGGCTTGCTGAAGAACGTGAAAAACTCAAAGAAAATTTGAAATCACTTGTTGAGGCTGGGGCGGATTCGCGGGTAAGAGAGATCCTTCTGGATGATTATGGGATTTCTATTTCTGGGATAGAAGGAGTTGTTGGCTGGGACAATAAATTTATTATCGATCTCGCAAAATCTGTGAGCGAATTGCCAAATGTGATGGTTGGCGGTCTGCCTTTGCACGAGGTGATCGGGGCCAAGTTGAAGGGTCTGGCGGAAGGCTTCAAGGGGGATTTGGGGTTGAAGGGCGAAGAAGAAATTTCTGAAAACTCCATAAAAAATATTAGGAGCAACCTTCTTGGTTTTGTTGGTGCGTGGAAAGATCCGGAAATTAAAAAAATTGATGCCGAACTTATCGATGAGTTTGTAGATAAAATTAGAAAAGGTGCCGCGGCTAAGACAAAAATTAATGGTCTATGGAAATCAAGCGTTAAGGTTGTTGGGGAAGAAGAAATTGGACGTTTCGTTGGCGGAGCGGTGGCTTCTCAGAAAAAACGAGATGGCGAATACAGCAAGGTGTTCGACGAGCTTAAGAAGACTTTGGCTAGCGCAAAATTTCCAGAGGCGATAATCAGTCGCGTTGCAATGAAATCTTTGGGGCAGGGAGTTAAAACAGATTTAGCATCAGATCTTTCTTCTAAAAAGTCACGCCTTTTTAAAGGAGCTCTTGATTCAAATAACATCAAGGATGGGGTAGAAATATTCATCGAGGCACTTTGGGACCAATCAAAAGGGCTTAATCAAAACCAACTACAACAGCTGAAGAAGTTTTCTGAAGGATACATCAACGCATGGGGGGGGCCCGACATTTCGGGTCCCATAGATGCAGATCTTTTCTGGAAAACAAGTGAGGCGGCCTACGGAAAAATTATTGGTCTGTTTGATGCTAAAGTTAGTGAGAGTGATGTTGAAGATCTGGACAAAAAAATTAAAAAAGAGGTCAACAAGATAAAAGAACAACAGGAAGGGCGCAACAAGTATCGTGAAAAAAATCTACAATTTGGTCGCGATCAATGGAAAGATGTGTTGGGAGATGGTGCTGATAAATTGATTGCTGCGATTGGAACCGTTGCTGAAACACAATTATCACGAGAAAAATTTGCTTGGAATGTTGGTTCGAAAAGGTCCGTATTTACTTTGCGCGATATGGTTGGAAATTTTGTTAACGACGCTCTTAGAAAATCATCTCACAATAAAGATGAAGCACAGAAAAAGAATCTTAAAAAGTTTTTAACCGATTTTGTGAAGCAATGGAAAGAATTCGGCGATGAAAAAGTTGACGAGAAAGAGCGAATAATTGATGAGGAGATTTTTAATTCAACCAGCCTAAAAGCGTACAATGGAATACTAATTACTTCCGATAAGAGCTATGGCGGAGTGATTAGAAAAGATGCGGAGTTAGATACGTCAGGGCTAAAAAAAATAATTTCCTCTGCTGAGGACCAACAGAAAGATCGCAACCGGTCAACCGCTGCGGAACGTTTAAAGAAGACACTTTTTGGTGGTTCCGGTGCTGCTGCTGTTGCGGTTGTAGAAGCAGTAGCTGATAAAAAAGGTAAAGCCGGACCTGTGCAGGAGGCCGATTCTACAAAATCGAGAAACTTGTTTGCGACAGTTGGTGGAAAAATCGTGCCACTCGATAAAAGCCCACTAGAAGGGTTTGTTGAAAGTCGTGCAGGGGGTGGGATCAAGGTTGACTCACGCATCCCTGATGGTCCGAGAGAAGTTGATCCAGCGGTAAAAGTCGATGAAGTTGGCAATGCACAAGGTTCGCAAAGTGCTCGATCGGGTTCGGAATTAGAAAAAAAAGAAATTGAAACACAACCTGAAACGAAAGAAATTAAGGGCAGAGAAACTTCTGTGACTGGATCCGATGGTGCCGATGCGGAAGAGTTGGCAACAACTAT